>JAQCDI010000247.1 GCA_027620595.1 Bacteroidota bacterium
GCGAACCGCCGAACGGATATCCTTCGCGCCAGAGCGGACGAAGGGCCTCGGCGCCCGTGATGTGGCGCATTTCGAGGGTCTGGACTTCGCCCCACGGGACATCGGCAAAATCATCTTCCGCCCAGCGGGCTGCCGCCTCCTCCAGCGCGGCCCGGAAAACGCCTTCCGCGTCCTCCCGACCCGGTGTGGCCTGGATGTCGAACCAAAGGCTGCCCGGATCCCGCTGCATGAGCTCGATGATGCGGATTTCCTTTGGGGCTTCCCCGCCGTTAAACACCGCCTCATCCCACATCCGGGTCTCGAGCGCACCCACGAACCAGCGATAGAGCCGGGCATCGACGGACGAGATGCGCATGTCCCCGTCGAAGGCCTCCAATCGCCGTTTCAGTCGCTCGGCATGTTCCGAGAGGGAATCCACCTCGGCCAGCGGTGCCGTCAGGAAACGCGCCTGCACGGCCACCTGGTCGGCATGATAGGACGCCAGGTCGTCCGCCGAATGCCGTTGCTTGCCGTCGAGCAACTCGTCGATGCGGATGGAGCGATAGATGGACTCCCAGTTCTGGCCCAGGTAGTGCGGATACCCTTCGGGTGCCGGTGCCTGGTTGGTACTGGTCAGGTATCCCTTGGCCGGGCGGATCACATGGGGCAACTCGGCAAACGGTACCCGGCCGATCCATTCCGTGTCGGACGTCGTGCCATCGAGCACGCCGAACGCATTGCCCTGCGCGCGCACGGGCATGTATCCGGTACTGCGGATGGCCACCACCGAGTCCCGTCCGGCGTAGAGGATGTTCTGCATCGGGTAGTCCCACTGCCGGATGGCCAGCTCGAATTCGTCATAATTGAGGGCGCGGTTCATGTCCCAGACCGCTGCAAACGTGATCCCGAACTCGTGCCCCACCCAGCGGACCACATAGTCCCCGTCGTCCAGACGCTGGACCGGGCCGAAATGGGTGAATGCCGTCTCGTGGACAACCGGGTCGGCATCCTTGACGCGGATGGTGTCCACCTGGATGTCCAGGTGGCGCCACTCTCCGTCGAAGAGATACTGCGAACCCTCCGCGTTGAGTTGTACCCTGTAGGTGTCGATCTGATCGGAGCCGGTATTGGTGAACGCCCACGCCGTGGTCGGCGTGATACCCTCCACGATTCCGGGCACAGCGGCAAACGTCACACCGTAGACGTTGGCGGTGGGCGTGATCAGGTGTGCCTCGTACCAGATGGCCGGCAGCGTGAGCGAAAGATGCATGTCTCCGGCCAGAATGGGCATCCCTGTCACGGACCGACTGCCCGCCACCGCCCAGTTGTTGGACCCCTTGCCATCGAGGAAGCCCTCGGCCGCCGGAAAGTCGAAGACCGGGGCGGGCTCGATGTCTTCCGCCAAGGCCATTGAGGAGGCGGATCCGCGTCGGGTTGCCGCAGTCCATGACCCCTCATCCGCACGCACGATCGGCTTTTCCCACGCGCTGTGCTCGGGGTAGAGTTGGTCGAACATATCGGGCCCGAGGGCGGCCTTGATGGATGCGTAGCGGCGATCGGAGGAGCGGAAACTCAGGTCGTAGGTCATGTAGGCATAGAGCGCCATCGTGTATTCCCGCGTCAGGGAATCCGGCGGCTCGGCGCCCAGGAGCCGATACTCAAGGGGCCACTCTTCGGGCGTCAGGGAGCCGAGCCACGCATTGGCGCCCCGCATGTACGCGTCCACCGCTTCCGTCTCCCGCGGCATGCGGTCTGCCATCAGCTCGGTGTTGCGGCGCACGGCATCCACGATCCCGTTGTCCCGGAAGTATCGATCGATCCGCAATGCGTCCGGTCCGAGGAGGGCGGCCAGTTGCCCGGTGCTCACCCGATGGATGAAGTCTGTCTCGAAGAGCCGATCCCGCACAACGACATATCCGAGTGCCGCCATCGCATCCATGTCGGAATTTGCCCGGATGTGCGGCACGCCCCGTTCATCCATCGTGACGAATACCGGATCCTGCATGCCGTCCACGAACAGGGAATCGCTCTCCCACGGACGGGCGTGCCGCGCCGTGCTCCACAGTCCATCCACCGGTTCGAGGAACGGTCCGAGGCGGAATGCACCCGAAATCGGCCAATTGAGCCCCACCAGAAGGGCAGCGAGGAACAGGGCCGAAAGGAAAAAGCGCATGGATCAGCGGGTTGGCGTGGTGGCAGCGCGGAAACGGGACTCGCGGTCCGTGACGCCGCTGGATCCGTCACCGATCAGTTCGGCTTCCTGCGGACCCATCATCCAGATGATGGCATCAGCCACATTGGCATAGTCCACAGCGCCGCGGGCCGTGGCGTCGGTGTCGAACACCGTGGTTCCATTGCGGGCCGACACCGAGAGGGTGGTACAGGTGCGCACGATGGGCTGCAGCACAATCTGGCCGTATTTGCCGCGCATGTATTCACGATAGGCGCGGTGGTTCTTCTTGCGCCCATCCACCATCGTAAAGAGGAATCGCTCCTCCCGAAGGCCGGGATTGAGCTTCTTGCGGACCATCTGGACGGTATGCCATGTCTGCTCGGCCCCTACCACCGGCTGATATTCCGGCGCCACCGGAATGATGACGGCCTGGGACGCCACCAGGGCGTTCAGGGAATACACGGTCACGGCGGCCGCCGTATCCAGCAGCACGACATCGTAGCCATGCACGGCCGCCTGGAGGTATTCCTTGACCCAGAGGACATCCGTGGGCTGGTTCAGCTTCCGCATGGCCGCCGACAGGGCCGGCGAGGAGGGAATGATGTCGAACGCCGTCAGCCTTTGGATGGGCGGTGGCTTGTTGATATCCTGCTGGAACAGGACCAGCGAGGATTGATCGGGCTCCGGTTCGCCCAGACCCATCATCCGCGTGAGGAATCCCTGGGGGTCCAGGTCAATGACCAGGACCCGTTTTCCGCTCAGGGAGAGCGCAGCCGAAAGGTTGATGGACGTAGTGGTCTTGCCGGTCCCCCCTTTGTGGTTGCAGACGGTAAGTGTGAACATGGACGGATGAGCGGGCGAAAGATGGAGCCGAAGTTAATGCTGCAGCATCGAAAAGACAGATGGTGGATCCTGGCGGGCGGCCTGATGGCCGGATCGGCCCTGCCGCCGTTGGGACTGTGGCCATTGGCCTTCCCGGGATATGCCCTCCTCCTGCGGCATCTGCAATCCGGTGACCGTACGACCCTCTTCGGACACACGCTGCTTTTCCTTGCCGCATCGTGGCTCCTGCCCTTCCACTGGGTGGCCCTGCATCCGATTCCGGCCGCGGCAGCCAGCTCCGTGACCGCGTTGATGGCCTATGCCGCTTTGTTGGCCGCGTGGATGGCCATTGGCGTGTCATGGCTGCCCGAAGGCCGTCCGGAGCGGAGCCTCGCCGGCGCCCTGGTGCTCACGATGTTCGATGTGGCGCTGGCACGCGGCCCCTTTGCCATGCCCTGGCTCTCTCCGGGGCTTTCCCTGGCCGATGGCCCCTGGGCGGCGGGATGGGCCTCCCTGATCGGCTTCCACGGCCTCACGCTGGCCCTGCTGATGCTGGCCGCGGCGCTGGTTCGCAGTTGGCAGGGTGGATCCGGGCGAACCGTCGCTCTGACGGGCGTCACCATCCTCGTGGCCCTGCCTTTTGCAACGCCGCGCCTGATGCCCCCGCCGGCGACCTCCGTCCCCGAGCGGCTGCAGATGGCCCTGGTGGAGCCGGGGTGGTTCCCAGACGTGTGGGCCGCAGTGGATGACACGACAAAAGTCGGTCGTTTGGCTGCTTTGGCAGCCTCGATCCAAGGGGCCGAACTCGTGGTATTTCCCGAAACGGCACTTCCGGCCGGTTCCAGTCGCGAACTGGAGCGCTGGACCGGGCACTTGGCTTCAGCAGCCCGCGCCGATGTCCTCACCGGCGGCATCGAACGCCTGCCCGGATCGAGCGACGCCTGGAATGTGGCCCTGTCTTCCTCCGGGCCCGCCACCCGCTACGCCAAGCGGCGCCTCGTCCCCTTTGCCGAGCGGGTCCCGCTCTCCGACTGGATTCCCTTCTTTTCCCGTTTCAGCGTGTCCTCGGGTGGCGTGCGCAGCTATGCCCGCGGCCAGGAGCTGGCCCCCCTTCCTGCCGGGGATCGGCTGGCGGGCGTGCTGATCTGCTTTGAAAGCCTTTTTGCGCGGGATGCCCGCCAGCTCCTGGCCGCGGACTCGGAATACCTCGTGGTCCTGACACAGGACGG
>JAQCDI010000248.1 GCA_027620595.1 Bacteroidota bacterium
GGCAGAACAGGGTGCGGGCCGGGCGAATGCCCGGCCCGCACAAAAGTACAACAATCACAGCAAATGCCGCAGGGAGCGGGAAATGCCCCAGGACGCTACAGGTCCACCTCCTTCTTGCGCAAGAGAAAGAGGCCCTCGCCGCGGGAGCTCACGGCAATCACGCCGCTCTTGAAGAACGGGTAGTTGCTCCACGAACCGCCAAAACCGGCCTCATCCTCACCGAAAGGCACCGTGTCGAAGTGGCCGACCTCCAGCGGATTCTCCGGATCCGTGATGTCCAGGATGCGCAGGCCGGCCTGGTAGTTGGACTGGTACATGAAGTTGCCCCGGATGTAGAGGTTGTGGTCCGAAGCAGCGTTCGAGAGGAAGAACTCCTTGGCCAGCGTCGGGTCCTCAAGGTCCCGCACATCCCAGATGAGCGTACGGGTGTTCTCCGTCAGGCCGCCCATCTCGTCGAGTTCGTCATTCATGTAGAAGTAGTCGTGGTCCTCGGTCAACCAGCCCTGGTGCGTGTAGGCCTGATTGGGGTAGGACGTAGCAGCCAGGGTGACCGGGTTCGCTTTGTCGGTCACGTCGGCGATGACAAACATGTTGCCGCTCGAGTTGAAGCAGATCTCGCGGCCCTGGAAGTCCACGTCGTCGCCATGGTAGATCACGCACTGCGAATCGTGCGTGCCGCCGGCGTCGGCCCAGGACTGGCAACCCGCAAACACGGGATTCTGCGGATCCCGGATGTCCACCATGTGGAGCTGTCCGGCGCAGGACTCACCCCCCGAACGGTTGCCCACGAGGTAGGCGAAGCCCGTTTCCGTGTTGATGACCACGTTGTGCGTGGAGGCTGTGCCGTCGTAGCGCGCGGTCTCGGCGAACGTGACCGGCATGTCGGCCGGAGCCACATCACGCAGCTGGCGCAGGTCGAAGATCTGCAGACCGTGCTGCTCGGCGCCGTCGGCCACCACGAACGCATGGTCCTTGTACACTTTCACATCCCGCCATCCGCTGCCGGGGGAGGACGCCGTCTTCGGCATCTCACCCACCCAGACCGGATGCGACGGGTCGCTGATGTCGACGAACGACACCCCTTCCGTGCGGCCGAGGATCACCCACTCCTTGCCCGTCTCCGGGTCTTCCCATCCCCAGATGTCGGTCATGCCCACGCCGCGGTCCTTCGACACGTCGGCAATGCTCATGAACGAGAGGAGGTCCACATTGTCACACGAGAACCCGTTGGCTTCCCCTTCCTCGCATTCCACTTTGTCTCCCGAGTAGGACGACAGGCGGGTGACTTCGCTTTCCAGCGTGGCGGTGTGGGCCCAGCCGTCGGCCGAGTGCTCCCACACGGAGGCCAGTCCGGCCTCATAGTCCGCTCCCGGGCTGCCGATGACCGCCGTGTGACCATCAATCGCGGCGCCCGTGCCGAATCCCGGCTCCAGACGGCGATCGGGGGCGGTAATGCGCGTCATGTTTCCCGAGGTCAGATCCACGGCCCAGGCCGATCCGAACGCCGTGACCATGGCGATGTCGCCCGAAACGGCCACATTGCGACCGAATCCGAACACGCGTTCGCCCTCAGCCACGGTAGGCGTAACGGTCTTGGAGTGGGCATACATGCCGTTGGACTGCAACGCGTAGATCTCCATGGCGCCGATGCGGTCCTTGGCCGGCGCTCCGACCCAGACCCACTCGTTCGTGGCCACGAGGGACGTGCCGAGCTGTGCAGCACCCGGACCCGTGGGCGAAAGACGGCCCATCTGCATCCAGTACCCGTGGTCCATGAAGACGTAGACCATGCCAGCCTCGTCATTCGTGCGCGGAGCAGAGACAAAGATGTTGCCGTCATTGGCCGCCACGGCAAAGCCGAAGCCATCCCCCTCCTTGGCCGTTGCGGCCGTCAGGGCAGGCATCTCCTGGTATCCGTTGGATGTGGGGGCGAACACGTGGACCGCGCCGGTATGCGTTTCGCCATTGTAGGAGTTGATGACGATCTGGTCGCGGGCCATCGTGATGTTGCCCGTCCGGTTGCCGGCGCGGGCATACGCCCCGCCGAACTCGGCACCTTCGGGCAGGCTGGACGGTTGCAGCTTGGCCACCTCCACCCAATCGGCATCTTCCTGCTGTTCAAAGACATACGCGGCGCCCATGCCCGGCGCACCGACCACGATCAGGCCGTCCTTCGTGAACACGGTTCGCCCGAAATCATCTCCGGTCTGGCCGTCGGATGCCATGAGACGGGCCGATTCGTTCCAGGAACCATCGGTGTCCCGCGAAAACACGTACACGGCGCCGGCCGGTTCATCCCCGCGCGGCCATCCTGTGGGAGCGCTGCCGACCACGATGTGGTTGCCTGAGACGGACACCGTTCCGCCGAATCCGAGGCCAGTGATGCCGGGGTTGGCGAGGGACTGGGCCAGGGCGGGCGCGGCCATCAATAAAAGGGCGGCTACGCAGGCCGCCATGTGCTGGAAAATCGTCCTTTTCATCGGTCTGGCTTCTGGGTGATACATGCTGAGGGGCGCAATACGCACGTCCATGCGCCGCGTTTCTGGTTTCCTGACGACCGATTCCCGATTGTCATTCCGGATCCCCGATCGGATGCCGGAAAAGACGACACACTTAGCGGTCGCGAATGCGGCGGGGACCACGTAGATTCATCCCGATCCGTTCATCAGACGCTATCCCAAAGAATGGAAACTGCTGCCTCCGCCAAGCCCGGCTTCGTCGAGCGGGCCCTCAACCGCATCGAGGTCATCGGCAACAAGCTGCCCGACCCCGCCATCCTGTTCCTGATCTCCCTCGTGGTGGTCTGGATCCTGTCCTGGCTCATGTCAGGAATGTCCTTTGCCGAGATTGATCCGCGATCGGGAACGCCCATCGTGATCAACAACCTGCTGGCCGGGGACGCCATGGCCACGTTCCTCTCCCAGATGGTGACCATCTTCACGGGGTTTGCGCCGCTGGGCGTCGTTCTCGTGGCCATGCTGGGCGTCGGGGTGGCCGACGAAGCGGGCTATTTCAATACAAGCATCAAGATGACACTGTCCTGGACGCCCAAGGCGCTCATGACGCCCATGGTTGTGCTCGTGGGTCTGATTTCGCACAGCGCCATCGATGCCGGGTATGTACTGGTCATCCCGCTCGGAGGCATCATTTTCTATGCCGTTGGGCGCCATCCGATTGCGGGTATTGCTGCGGCCTTTGCAGGGGTTTCCGGCGGTTTCTCGGCCAACCCGCTGCCCGGAGCCCTCGACCCCCTGCTCCAGGGCTTCACGCAGCCGGCCGCCCAGATCATTGACCCTTCGGTGCTGGTCAACCCGCTGGGCAACTACTACTTCACGGCCATCTCCTCAATGCTCATCATCGCACTGGGCTGGGCCATAACGGACTGGATCATTGAACCACGCCTGAACCGGACCACGCCCGTGGATGCCGATGCCAAGGCGGGCGAAGACATGGATACCGTGTCCCCCGTCGAGAGGAAGGCCTTCATCTGGTCCTCCCTCACGCTCGTTGCCGGCCTGGTCCTGCTCGTCCTCATCCTGCTTCCCGCCGACTCCCCGATGCGCGACGCCAACGGAAGCCTGAACAGCTTCCAGGCGCCGATCATGCAGTCCATCGTCCCGCTGATTTTCCTGCTGTTCCTGCTGCCGGGCGTGGTCTTCGGCGCCGTGACGGGTAAATTCCGGAAGTCGAAGGACATGGTGGATGCCATGACCAAGTCGATGCAGGGCATGTCCTACTATATCGTCATGGCCTTCTTCTGCGCCCTGTTCGTGTACGCCTTCGGCCAGTCCAACATCGGGGCCCTGCTGGCCCTCAAGGGAGCCGCGTTCCTCAAGGCCCTGGCCTTCCCTGGTGGCGTGACCATCGTGGGCATCATCTTCCTGGCGGCCTTCGTCAACCTGTTCGTCGGCTCGGCCAGCGCCAAATGGGCCCTCCTGGCGCCCATTTTCGTGCCGATGCTCATGCAGGTGGGCATCTCGCCCGAACTGACCCAGGCGGCCTACCGTATCGGGGATTCCTCCTCGAACATCATCACGCCGCTCATGCCCTACTTCCCGCTGGTCGTGGTGTATTGTCAGCGGTATTTCAAGAAGACAGGCATCGGCACACTGACCTCGATCATGCTGCCGTACACGGTGGTCTTCCTGGTGGTGTGGTCCATCTTCCTGCTGATATTCTGGGGCCTCGGCATTCCCCT
>JAQCDI010000249.1 GCA_027620595.1 Bacteroidota bacterium
TTTTATCCCCCCGCGCCCTCCGATCCGTCCTGTACTCTTGGGCCCTGGTGGCCCTATTTTGCCCGCGCCATGATCCTACGCCCCCGCCTCCCTTCCTTGCTGATCCTGCTGGTGCTTCTCGTCCCGGGGAGGGCCGCCACGGCCCAGACCGGGCCGGAGATCGGCGTGGAATGGGTGGCCTCGGGCGACTTCGTCGACGCCGCCGGGGACCTGCTCGAGATGGCGGAAGTGGGGTTCCAGGCCGTGCGCATGCCGCCGGTATTTGACCGCGGATTCTACGACCTGGCCGATTCGCTGGGTCTGACGCTGTATATCGAGCTGCCCCTGTCCCGCCTCAGCGCCCGCGAAATGGCCCAATCGGCCCCCATGGCCGATTCCATCCTCTCCCTGGTGCTTGAAGCCGGTCGGGGATTCGCATCGGCCGGTCCGGTGGGGATCACCCGTATGTCGGACACGCAGTCGTCGGCCAGCTGCGCTGAAATCGGACGGTTGGCTGCGCGCGTCCGGCAAGCCGGACGCGCGGCCTACTATACCAGCAGCTTCGGCCCGCAGGATCGGTGTTCGGACCAGGTGGATTTCGTGCTGATGGATCTGTCGGGGGTTCGCCAGACCCTGGAAGAACTGAAGGAAGCACTCCTCGATGAGGATGTGACCGGACTGGCCGGACTGGGTGTACCCGTAACGCGGACTGATGGCGGGTGGCGCGTTCCCGGCAGTCCGGCGGCGCAGGCCCGCTTCATGGAAGAAGCCCTTGGCCTGGTCAGTCATTCCTCGCTCGAGCGCGTGTTCGTGCATCGTTGGCGGGACGCCCAACGCGGCGGCGACGACGTCCCCGACCCCTGGGGTCGGGCCTACGGCCTCTATACCCGCAGCTCGGATCCCCGGCCTGCGCTGCAGGTTGTCCGGGGCATCCTCCTGGATATCCAGGATACCTTTGCCATCGATCCCGGAACGCCGCCCGATGGTCATCAGCCCTGGTTTCCACTGTTGGGCTGGATGATGCTGAGCCTGACGGCCCTCCTGTACGCCGGGAATCCGCGGTTCCGAAGCATGATTCCCCGCTATTTCTTTGCCCACGGCTTCTTCCGCAATGCGGTCCGGGAGGCGAGAGAGGTGCTTCCCTTGACAAGTACGGCCATCCTCACCGTTACCGGGCTGTCCGTCGGGCTGATCGGGTCATTCGTGATAACGAGCCTGCAGGACACGGCCCTGGCCCTGCACATGTATCGTTTGTTGGCTGCTCCGCCCCGGGAGGCCGTCACGGCCATCATGGGCACTCCGTTTGTGCTGGTGGTCCTGATCGGCAGCCTGACCCTCCTGTCCACGTCCCTGTGGATGGGGGCGTGGATGGCCGTGACGGGACGCAGGGCGCGGCTCCTGCCCAGTCAGGCTCTCATGCTGGCGTCCTGGCCGCGCTGGCAGGTGCTCGTCTTGTTGCCGCTGGCCATGACGCTGGATTCCGTCGGTCCGGCACCCGAGTGGGCAATCCTGATCCTGGGGGCCGCCTGGCTCCTGACCGCGCTGTGGGCCACCGTCCGCACCGCGTGGGATCTCACCCGGATCACCCACGTGCCGATTCCGGTAGCTGCCGTGGTCTGGGCGCTCCATCCCCTGGTGCTGGGCAGCGTGGTGTGCGCTGCGTGGGGCCTGTTCCACTTCGACGAGGTGCGATTTGCCTGGCACCTGTTGGCCCTGGGCTGAGCCTGCTGTCGACACGCGCGTCTCAGGCCCTGGATGATTGCCCGATCGCATCGTGCGCTACCGGACCCGGGCTGAGCCCTGTTCAGCGCGCGCTCACCTGGACCTGGATCGAAGCCTGTTCGCCGTCGCCGGCGCTGCCGAGGCGGGCCAGTTCCCGTTCCCATAGGCGGTCGGACAGCTCGTGGAACGGATCCTTGTGGTGCATCCACCCGAAATGCAGCGCAAAGGGCGTGACCCACATGTAATCTCCCCGGCCGGGTAAGCGGGCGAAGAATCGTACCAACGCATCCCTCACCTTTTCCATGGGCAGTCCCCGCAGTCCGTGCACGAAATCGTCGGCATAGTGCCGGCAACGGACCGAATTGAAGTCCGCGTCGTGCTCCACAAAGCCCTCGATGAAATCCAATTGCGGGCTGTCCTGGCCCTGGAACCAGTCGAACACCGGCAGGTCCAGGTAACTCATGGCCATGGCCAGACTCCACTCACAGCTCTCCTCACTGCGGCCCTCATCCAATCGGCTGCGGAAATGGGTGTCCTCGCGCCGCTGCAGGAAGTCCCGGGCGGCCGACATGGCCTCGCGGGTCAGTTTCTCATCGGCCGCGAAGATCATGCCCGCCTGCACGCGGGGCAGGTAGGTCAGCCCGAAGCGGCGCATGGTACGCCGGCGTCGATCCAGCAGGCGATCCACAAGGATGGACAGGCCTTTGGGCCCCCCGAACCAGAAATCCGCCTTGTGCAGGCCGGTGGCCGTGAATTCGAAGGTGGCGAGCCGCTGCCACAGCGGGTCCGGATTCCGGCACCAGACGATGTCCGAGTCGACGTAGAGATTGCGCTCGAAGGGATGGAACGTGTCCAGGTGGTGCTTGAATCCGACGATGGAGCGATGCGCCTGGGGCAACACCTCAAGGACGGCAAACAGGGCGTCAAGCCCGGTCTCGCGGAGGCGCTCGATCTGCGCCTCGTCGGCGTAGAGCGCCACGGGTCGGTGGGTGTCATGCCGCCGCAGCGTCAGCACCGAGGCAACGGCGTGACGCAGGTACTTTTCCGATCCGTAAGTGTGGAGCACGTAGCCTTCCACGGCGGCGACCCTGAAATGTCGGACAACATCCCTGATCGCATGCGAACGCGGCCTTTCAGCGAAGGTTCGAGCCGATCGAGAATTCGACCCCGTCACGCTTCGACCGATCGGCAGCCCTCCGTCAGCCTTCCTTCGTCGACGCCAGCCGCTTGGTCAGGTTGTCCATGAGGGCATCGAATCCGCGCTTGCGGATATATGACTGGAACGAGCGGCTGTAGCCCTCCACGGTGCTCACCTCGTCGAGGATCACGTCCGTGGCGCGCCATTCGGATCCGGCACGACGCAGGGTGTAGACCACCTTCGTGGGGACGTCCTTGTAGGTCGTTGTCGTCACGACCTGGGCTTCATTGCCGCTCACGGTTACGGTCTCGTAGACAACGCGCGCCCGATAGATGTCCACATCGGCCAGGCTCTGGTGCCGCACGATGCCAGCAAACGTGTCCACAAACTTCGTCCGCTGCTGGGCGCTGAGTTCGTCCCAGTGCCGGCCCAGGGCCGCCTGGCCCATGGAGCCGAAGTCGAACATGTCGTTGACCGCCGAGCGCAGCGCGCTCATCTGGGCCTCACTCAGCGTGGTGTCCGTTCCGAGGATCTTCTTGATGGCGGCCTCGCGCGATTCCAGCATCGTCCGGATGTTCCGGGACTCGTCGGCCTGCCGTGCCAGGACGGACGGCTGAGCGACAACCCATGCGGTCAACAGGAAGATGAAAGTGTACAGTCGGGTGGACATCATGGTCTGGAAAAGGAGCCGATGCGGCTCCTGGATGGTGATGGATGGCATGCTACAGGGTCATAGTCCAAGGAGCGTGCCATTTTCCATATAAGTCGGCAACTGCCCGGTCCGGCGCAGCAATCGGATCACGGCCACGTTGTAGTCGTGGACGGCCTGCTCGCGCTGGGCCTGCAGCGAGAGGTTGTCGCGCACCGCCTTGACGAGGTTTTCCGTGTCGCCGAGGTCGAGATCGAAGTTGATCTGCTCGTCGCGCAACCAGCGTTTCGAAATCAGCAGGGCTTCCATGCGCGCCTCAACCGCCGCGTGGGCAATGATCACGCCCCGCCAGGCCTGTTCCACCTCGAACAGGATGAGCTGCCGGAGGGCATCTCCCTGGGCATTGACCTCCGCGCTTTCGGCCTCCGCCTGCTGCACCTTGGCGCGCGTCTGGGAGAAATTCAGGTTCTGCCGCAGGGCCAGGCCAGCCTGCATGCCACGCGAGAGGAACGGATCGCCCACATAGGGATTGCGCTGCCGCTCCCGGCCCTCGGCCCAGGACCACTTGCCCGAGAGGCCGAAGAACAGCTTGGGGTAGTACTGCGAACGCGCCACATCCACCAGTGCATCCCGCGCCTCGATACCGGCCCGGACACGGTCCAGATCCGGGCGATCC
>JAQCDI010000250.1 GCA_027620595.1 Bacteroidota bacterium
GTTCGCGCCGCCAGGCACCCGCCTCGGCATCCGGGGCACGCCGTCGCTCGGCAAGGTCAATTCCATCGTTATCGGGATCCGCAATCCCGCTGATTCGACCCTGTTCGGGTCGGAATATGTCCTCGAGGACATCACGATGTGGGTCAACGAGTTGCGCGTTTCGGGCTACGACTCGGAGAACGGTTGGGCGGCGCTGTCGAACATGGACATCAAACTGGCCGACCTGGGCAACATCAAGGCCAGCATCCAGCGCCAGACGGACGGATTTGGATCCCTGTCTTCCAGCCTCGGCGAACGCGAGCAGCTGAACATCAACAACTGGACGGTGACCACTGAACTGAATGCGGACAAGGTGATCCCAGAGCGGTTCGGATGGAGCATTCCTGTCAACGTCCAGGTCCAGTCCAATACCACCACACCCCGGTTCTCGCCCACCCGCGGAGACATCCGGTTGGATGAGCTGCTCGACCAGATCGACGAGCGCGAGGATCTGACGGCCGAAGAAAAGGCAGAAGCCCGGACCGAGGCCACCGAGGCAGCGCAGACCTATACCATGACCAGGACCCTGTCGACGCGGCTGAGCAAGAACGGCTCGCGCGGCAAGATCCTGCGCAATACGGTCGATGGCGTCACCATGTCCTACTCGCAGGCCAATACCGACGGCCGCAGCCCATCGCAGCAACTCAGTGACTCGTGGCGCTGGTCCAGTTCGATGGGGTACCGCTTCCAGTCCCGTCGTCCAAAAACGGTTCGCCCGTTCTTTTTCCTCGACGGCGTGCCCCTCCTGCGCACGCTGGGCGGGCTGAACCTCAACTATGCCCCCTCCCTCGTCTCGACGTCCGGCACGTTCAGCGGTCCGTTCAGCCAGACGCAGGAACGCCCGAACATTGCCCCCGGGGACACCTCCCTCACCCCCATTGATGTGCGCTTCCCGCTGCGCGAGAAGCACACCTTCACCCATGGACGGGATTTCCAGTTCCAGTACAACCCGTTCAACTTCCTGAACCTGAGCTTCGATACCGACACGGACCAGAGCTTGAACACGGCAGGGGTGGACACCCTCTACAGTGTGGTCACGCCGGACACCTCCTTCTTCGGTTTCACGCTCGATCAGGCCCTTGCAGCCGGTCTGATTCCGGACGACCAGTTGGCCAATGCTTTCGAACTCGGCCAGCTGGATGTAATCCCCGGAACGAACGTGTTGGGTCGCTTCTTCTCGGGCGGCATCACGCCGCGCACCGAAGGCCATTCCCAGGTCTTCCGCGCCTCGTTCCGCCCGCGCATGCAGCAGATCGGTTTCCTGAACTGGATCCAGATCCAGGACATTTCCTACAACGCCACGTTCGACTGGACCAACGGTCCTGTGGGACGCAATACCGGGGCGGCCGTCCGCAACAATGTGGACATCCGCGGTGGAGTATCCCTGCGCATCCAGGAACTGTGGCGCAAGTTTGCCTTCTACGAGTCCATCGAGGAAGCCCAGACCACCTACCAGAAAGACCGCGAGACAGTCCGAAACAACAAGGAGCGGGCCAAGGAAGCCGCCAAGAAAGCCCGTTTGGCCCGTCGGATCGCCGAGGAGAGTGGTGTGGAGATGCCTGACGAGCTCCCGGCGGAGCGGCAAGCCAACACCCGGGCTGAGGAAGAAGAATCCGGCCCGGGCTTCACCGGTCGCCTGGCATCGATGGCGCGGCAGATGCTGCTGGGCGTCACGGGCATCCGGGACTTCAACCTGACCTATCAGAATTCGCGGACTGCGTCGTCGAGCAACGTGGGTACGCCTGTGGTCGACGAAAACGGACAACTCTCGGACGTGGCCACTTATTGGAGCATCCGGGATGCGCTCAAGGGCAACGGCGCCACCCTGGGATACCGGTTCGGCTTTGATCGACAGTTCGACATCGAGGACCGGGTGGTGGACCCGTCCCTGCAGGTGTCCGACCTTCTCAACGATGCCCAGCGCTTCCAGGGACGTACCACGCTCAACCCGTCCAAGGCCCTGAACATCACGCTGAACTGGAACCTGGACCTGACCGAGGGCAAGACATTCACCTTCCGCCCGGCCACGGACGATCTCGGATCGGTCATCGGCATCGACACGACAATCACCCGGAGTGGCAACAACAAGGCGTCGGTATGGGCCTTCGGATCCAATTATCTGGACCTGTTCCAGCGCCAGTTGGACACCTACAATGCCGACCTCGTGGCCACCGGCGAGGAGGATCCCCTCATCATCCCCGATGCCAACCAGGACGGGCGATCGGTGCTGACCAACCGCACGGTCGTCAACGACTTCCGCAGCGCCTTTGTCAAGGGATCCACCACGGTCGATGACCTGGGGATCGCACCCTTCCCGAAACCCACCTGGCAGGTCACCTACTCCGGCCTTTCGGATTGGCCGATCATCCGCAAGCTGACCACCAACGTCTCCCTGCGCCACTCCTATTCGGGGGACTATGCGACCGACTTCAACACAAACACGGCGTTCGGCGGAGCCGACACCACCCGGACCATCGACCTCGGATCCCGCCGCATCGAGTTTGCCGTCGAGGAATTCCAGATCAATACCATCCGCATCAACGAGAGCTTCCGCCCGCTCATCGGAGTCAACGTGACCTGGAAGGGGTCCATCTCGACGGAGATCTCCTGGTCCAAGAGCAATTCCTATTCGCTCAGTACGGCCAACTTCGAGGTCAGCGAAAACAAGACCAAGGAGTTGGCGGTCAACATCAGTTACACCAAGTCGGGCATGAAACTGCCCTTCCTGCGCAAGCTGAACAACCGCATTACCCTCGGGCTCACGATGCAGCGGAGCGAGACCCTCGACCAGCGCCTGCGCCTGCGGCGAGCGCTCGAACAGGCCATCACCGATCCCGAGTTCGTCATCAAGAATGCCCTCGAGGGAGACAACATCTCGCTCGTCACGGCGCACCAGCGCCTGATCATGACGCCGCGCATTGCCTACCAGTTCTCGAACCGCGTGTCGGCCGACTTCACGCTCAAGTACGAGAAATTCGACTCCGAGGACTCCCGTCAGCCCTCTTCCGTGAACATCAACGGGACATTCAACATCCGCGTCAGCATCGCCAACTGATGGACGCCGCGCCCCAACAGATCGTTTTCTGCCGGATGGGCCGCATGCCCTACCAGGAAGCTTGGAACCTGCAGCGACGCCTCCAGCAGCGGCTCGTGGACAACAAGCGCTCGGCCGATCCCCAGTCGTTGCCCCACGTGGCACTGCTCGTCGAGCATCCGCCTGTCTTCACCCTGGGCAAGAGCGGGGACCGGTCCAACCTGCTGGCCAGTGAAGACGAGCTGCGGGCGGCAGGCGCCAGTTTCGTGCACATCGACCGGGGCGGGGACATCACGTACCACGGCCCTGGCCAGATCGTGGGATACCCCATCCTGGACCTGGATCGCTTCTATACCGACATCCACCGTTACCTGCGGGATCTGGAGGAGGTCATCATCCGGACCTGCGCCGATTTCGGGATACGGGCGAACCGTTTCGAGAAAGGTACCGGCGTATGGCTGACTGCCGAGGAGGGCAATGAGCGCAAGATCTGCGCCATGGGCATCCGGTGCAGCCGGTGGGTAACCATGCACGGATTTGCCCTCAATGTGTCCCCCGAACTGGACCATTTCTCCCTCATCGTGCCCTGCGGCATCCAGGACCGGGGCGTCACTTCGATGGAAATGGAGCTTTTTCAGGTGCTGGATCGGCGGCAGGTCGAGGACGCCATTGTGGGTCACTTCGCTGAAGTTTTCGTGAGCGAGGTTTCCCTGGTCGAAAGAGAGGATGCAACGGCTTGGTTGGAGACGTATCTTGGCGGAAACACCCATCCCTGACGGGTCCGGCCCTGGCGGTCGGACGGAGCCCTACCACCCATGGCCGTTTTCGATACTGATCATTTCGTTCTTCGCCTCATCGCCGAGACCCTTTTCTACGACGAGGAATACGAGGCCCTGGGCAACCTGAGCCTGATCGATCCGGAAGAGAAGTGCGAACGCTACGTGGCCTCTTTCGCCCCGGAAGACGGGTTGTTCGTACTTGAGGAAGCCACCGAATGGGAAGACTACGAGCCCGGTGAAGCAGACGACATCGGCTATGCGCTGGCTGTGGACTCCCGGGAAGTGGAGCCGTTCGAGACGGC
>JAQCDI010000251.1 GCA_027620595.1 Bacteroidota bacterium
GGTAGACACGCCATCTTGAGGGGGTGGTGTCCGAAAGGACGTGCTGGTTCGACTCCAGTCCTGGGCACACCAAAACGTGAAAGGCCTCCCGGATCAGTCCGGGAGGCCTTTTTTTACGCTTGGATTCGAGATGGACCTCAGTCCACGAGAAGGAACACCGAGTCCACGACGTGCACGACGCCGTTGGAGGCGGCTACCGTGCCCAGGATCTTGGCTCCATTGACGTACATGTCGCCATCGCGCTCTTCCACGTCCACGTAATGCCCGGTGGCCATGTAGAGCTTCATGCCGGCTTTCAGGCCTGCTCCGGCAAACGTGCCCGGTGAGGCATGTGAGGTGATGATGAGCTGCAGCTTGCGCTGGTTCTCCGGCTTGACCAGTTCCTCCACGGTTCCGGCTGGCAGCTTGGCAAAAGCCGCATCATTCGGCGCAAAAACGGTCAATGGCCCGGCGCTGACGAGCGTGGGCTCCATTTCCGCTGCCCGGATGGCGGCGGCCAGCGTCGTGTGGTCCGGCGATTCGGCCGCTATCTGGAGGATGTTGGGCTTGGTGTTCTTGCTGAAGTCGTACGGGTCCGGCTGATTGACAGCGGCCGTCGTCGATTGATCGGTAGCGGCCTGCTGGCAGCCACTCATGGGCAGAAAAAACACGAGTGTTGCCAGGGCGGCAAGAAGGAGACGGTATTTCATTGCCTTGGTAGGTGTGGTGGACGGGATGAAAGGTCTGGTTTCATGATCGCAATTTACGATTAAAGAGTACATTGTCCTTAATGAAGATTGCAGGGATGCTTGAGAGTCCGCCTGACTGAGCCCGGTCAACGTGCCTTTGCCAGCCCGAAACGCCGGGCAACCACAGTTCGCACGTGCCGCACCGTGTCCTCCGGACCCAATCCCAGCGCTTCGAGCGGCTCATACAGCCGCGACGTGACCCACCACACGCCAAACGCCCATGGAATGCCGAGCAGGACGTCTATGATGAGATGCTGCTTGATCAACAGGGTCGAAACGGCAATCAGGATGGCCAGAATCAACATCGTGCCGCGGGCCAGGAGCGACGTGGATCCCTGACGCACGGCCAGCCAGAACAGGATGGCATTGATCACGTGCAGACTGGGCAACTTGTTGGCGCCCGGCGGAAAGTCATTCTCGTAGTGGTAGGTAATCCACCGCTCGGCCAGGCTGTCCCCCAGCATGGGCAAGGGATGCGCCACCGGAAAGAGAAGGAAGACCACCGAAGCGCTAACAACCGCCACGAAGATGGCAATCACAAGCCGGTTGATGGCGTGCCCGTCCCCCAGCAGCATCACCAGGAACGCCGGCAGCAGGAAGCAGAAGTCGTAGATCCACACCCACTGCGGCCAGACAGGAAGGGCCAAATCAAAGGACGTCGAAAGGTCGTGGGCATCCAGCGTGACGGCAAAAGCACCAACGGACCGGTATATCGCGAGCCAGACGGCATACGAAAACAGGAACAGCAGCAGGTAGAATCGACGATCAGGCGGGCGGGGCATGGGATGCTGCGCGTCGAAGGGAAGAAAGCATCGATTATACGCCCGACGCGAAAATGGATGTGGGCCCATTGAAGACGGGCGAACCGCAGGTTGGATCGTCGAGGCATGGGTTCGTATTGTTGGGCTCCTCCAACCAACCCCCGGAACCATGCGACGACTGCTCGTGCTGGGCCTCCTTCTGCTCGGCACTTCCGCCAGTATGGCCCAGACCCGCGCCTTCACGGGCGCGCACATCATCCCCATCGACGGTCCCGAGTTCGAGAACGGGACGCTCCTGATCGAGAACGGCAAGATCGTGGCTGTTGGCCCGGCCGCCGATGTCCGCATCCCCCGCGGCGCCGAACGTCACGACGTCAAAGGCATGATCATCATGCCCGGCCTCGTGGACACGCACAGCCATATCGGGGACGGATCGGGCGCGGACCGCAGCGCTCCCATCCAGCCGGACGTGCGCGTCATGGACTCGATCAACCCGCGCGACAGTGGCTTCCAGAAAGCCCAGGCGGGCGGCGTGACGACGGCCAACATCATGCCCGGTTCGGGTCATCTCCTCTCAGGCCAGACGGTATATGTCAAATACCGGGATGCCCAGACGCTGGAAGACCTCCTGATCCTTGACGAAGACGGCAACTGGTTGGGCGGCATCAAGATGGCCAACGGCACCAACCCGCGTGGCACCCCCCCCTTCCCCGGCACGCGGGCCAAAGCTGCCGCCCTTGTGCGCGCTGAGTACATCAAGGCCCGGGAGTACGGCGAGAAGAAGGCCAAGGCGGCCGAAGCGGGCGAAGATCCACCGCCGGTCAACCTGGGCTACGAGGCCCTGCTCGACGCCATGTCGGGCAAGAAGGTGGTCCACCATCACACCCACCGGCACGATGACATCCTGACCGTCCTGCGTTTGTCCGAGGAATTCGGCTTCCGGGTGGTCCTTCAGCACGTGTCCGATGCCTGGAAAGTGGCGGACGAGATTGCCGCTTCCGGCGCATGGGTATCCCTGATCTCCGTGGACAGCCCGGGCGGCAAGCTCGAGGCCATGGACAACCATTTCAAATCGGGTCGGATGCTCGAGGAAGCCGGCGCCAAGGTCGGCTTCCATACCGATGACGGCATCACGGATTCGCGCTTCTTCCTGCGTCAGGCGGCTGTGGCCGTAAGGGCGGGCATGAGCCGCGAGAAAGCGCTCTACGGCCTGACCCAGGCCGGCGCCGAGATGATGGACCTGGGTGATCGGGTCGGCTCGCTGACCCCCGGCAAGGATGCCGACTTCATCATCCTCTCGGGGGATCCGCTCTCCGTCTACACCCACGTCCAGGAAACCTGGATCGACGGCATCCGGGTGTTTGATTGGGCAAACCCCGAGGACCGACTCTTTGCCACGGGCGGCTACGGCGCCAGCAATGACCAGGCCATGCACCTCCACCACATCGAAATGGAGGCCGGACAATGAGAATCCTTCCCCTTCTTTTTGCAGCACTACTGCTTCTCGTTCCTTCCGCGACCGCCCAGGTGGCCGTCAAGGGAGACATCGTCTACACGATGGCGGGCGAACCCCTGAAGAACGGCGTCGTGCTCGTGCGCGACGGCAAGATCGAGCGCGTCGGCCGCTTCGACGTACCTGACGGCTACATGGTCATGGAGGCGGCGGTCGTGACGCCGGGCCTGATCGACGCCCACACGGTGGTCGGCCTGGCAGGCTACCTCAACCAGACCGATGACCAGGACCAGGTCGAGCGCTCGGCGCCCATCCAACCCGAACTGCGGGCCATGGACGCCTACAACCCGCGTGAGGCCTTGGTCGAATGGGTTCGCGGTTTCGGCGTGACCACGCTGCACACGGGCCACGGACCGGGCGTGCTGGTTTCCGGTCAGACCATGATCATCAAGACCACGGGCAATGATGTGTCTGCGTCCGTGATCGAGCCGCAGGCCATGGTGGCGGTCACCTTGGGCGATGGCGCGCGGGCCGCGAGCGGCTCGCCGGGTACGCGCTCGAAAATGATTGCCATGCTGCGCGGCGAGCTGCTCAAGGCCCGCGCGTACGACGCCGAGAAAGGCCGTGACCTGCGCATGGAAGCCTTCAAGGCCGTCCTCGACGGGGAAATGCGGATGCTCATTACGGTCGAACGCGCACACGACATCCTCACCACCCTGCGCCTGGCCGAGGAGTTCGACATCGACATCGTGCTGGACTCAGCCTCCGAGGCCTACCTGGTCGCCGACCAGATCAAGGCCGCCGGCGTGCCCGTCATCACGCACCCGACGATGGCCCGTCACGGTGGCGAGCGCGCCAATGCCACGTTCGAAGCCGCCGCGCACCTGCGCGACGCCGGCATCCCGTTCGCCCTGCAGAGCGGCTTTGAGGCCTACGTGCCCAAGACGCGCGTCATCCTCTTTGAAGCGGGTGTGGCCGCCGCCAACGGCCTGACGTTTGAAGAGGCGCTGGCCTCCATCACGATCGACGCCGCCCGCCTGCTCGGCATCGACGGCCGCGTAGGATCGCTGGAAGTCGGTAAGGACGCCGACATCGCCCTCTACGACGGCGACCCGTTCGAGTACACGACGCACGCCATCGGCGTCCTCATCGACGGCGAAGTGGTGAGCACCGAGCGGCGCTGATCC
>JAQCDI010000252.1 GCA_027620595.1 Bacteroidota bacterium
CGGCCGGTGGGTGCGTTTCGAACCATGCGGTCAGGATCAGTGTGGCCTGGCCACGGGAGTAGAAGCCACCGTCGCCATCGAGGGTCACTTCGAGGGTGGAGGCCGCATCCTCGAACAGTGCAGCCGCATCGGCAGCCATCACCGTGGCCCGCAGTCGCTCGATGGACATGGCAGGAGCCCGCGACCGCAAAGCCTGACCCGCCACCGGCTGGAATGCCGACAGGGCGGTAATCAACAGGGCGGCCAGGATCGAGCGGATCATGCGGAAAGCGACGCGGGGAAATCTTGGGAGTGGTCGGTGCGCGGAAAGTAGCAAGAAATGAACCAATTCCTTCGAGCGGACCCGGGAATGACCCGTTGGGTCGGGTGCGGCGCCAAAGCCGCCGTTCTCGTGGGCCAAGAGCCCACCCGGAACATCCATCCCGCCAGGCAGGCTGTCCAGCAAACAGGTCCCTGGGCCTGCCGATGCGAAGAGGATATGGGTCACTTCCGAGCTGACCTATGCGAAGTGGATATGGGTCACCCCTGCTCCGCCCTCGGAAATCGGCGCCTCTTCAAAATGGTGCACGCCGCCGACCGTGCCCAGGAAATCGTGCAGCACCGAACGCAGGGCGCCCGTTCCCTTGCCATGGATGACCTCGACCCGGGACACCCCTGAAGCCATGGCCCGGTCGATGAAGGGCACGATATCGGAAAGGGCTTCATCCACCCGCATGCCGCGGATATCGAGGCGGGTGGAGACGGCCGTAACACTCAGTTGGGCGTTGCCGGTCTGCCGCACGCGTACCTCCTGCCGGGCCTTTCCGCCGACGCGGACCAATCGATCAAGGGACGTCGTGGCCTGGATGCTTCCGAAGGCCACCCGCGCTTTGCGTCCCATCAGTTCGAGGACCTCCCCGACCGCCTCTCCATCCTCCATCCGGACCCGATCGCCTACGCGAACGGGGCCCGGCGAGGCGTCCGGTGGCGCCTGGGTCTTGCGCTCCTTCTGCTTGCGGGTTTCCTGTTTGCGCTCCACCTTGCGCGCAGCCTGTTCCACCTTGTCCCGGGTACGATCCAACCGTTGTCGGGCCTCGCGGGTGCGCTCGGGATCGGCCGCCGATTCCTTGATCTCCCTGATGGTCTTTTCGACCGCGCGGTTGGCCTCCCGGACAATGTTCTCGGCTGCCGCCACGGCCTTGCTCCGGATCCGATCCCGCTCCTCCTCGATCGTTTCCAGCTTGGCCCGCAACGTGGCCTCGCGCTCCTGCAAGGACGCCCTCATGGCCTCTGCCTCCTGGAGCGACTCCTCCAGCCGGGAATTGCGATGCATGAGGTCCTGGATCAGGGCTTCGGCATTGGCCTGCCCCGAATCCACCAGTTGCGCAGCGCGCCGGATGATGGCATCCGGAATGCCCGACCGGGCCGCAATCTCGCGGGCATACGAGGATCCGGGAATTCCCGGTTGGAAGCCATATGTGGGCCGCAGGGCCTCCTGGTCAAAGCTCATGGACGCATTCAGCACGCCCGGGGTGTCGTGGGCAAAAAGCTTCAGTGGTCCATAGTGTGTGGTCACGATGGTCCGTACCCGTCGGGCATGCAGCGCCTCGAGCACGGCCTGCGCCGTGGCGCCTCCTGCCTCCGGGTCGGTACCGGTGCCCGCTTCGTCGATCAGTACGAGGCTGTCCTCTCCCGCGGCGACCAGGATGCGGGAGATGTTTCGCAGATGGGACGTGTAGGTGGACAGGTCGTCCGACATGGACTGCTCATCCCCGATATCCAGATGGACGCCGTCAAACAGGTCGAACCGGGATCCTTCTTCCACTGGAATCGGCAACCCCATGGCCACCATGGCCGCCATGAGCCCCACGGCTTTCATGGTTACCGATTTACCCCCGGCATTCGGACCGGAAATGACCACCATGGTGTGGTCCCCGCCCATCGTCAGATCGAAGGGAATGACCTCCCTGCCCGAACCATCTCGCCGGAAAACCAGGGAAAGCTCCGGATTGCGGGCCTGCTGGATCAGGATGCATCCTTCCTGGCGAACCTCGGGCACCACCGCATCCAGATCCCGGGCCAACAGCGCCTTGGCACGCTCCAGGTCCAACCGGGTCAGCGCCTGCACGGCCCGGCGCAGGAAGGGCCGCTCCGTGCGGAACGGTTCGCTCAACCGGACCCTGATGGCGTGGCACTCCCGAATGTCCTCGAGCTCCAATTCCCGCACACGATTGTTGCTTTCCAGGCTTGCGGCCGGCTCGATGTAGACCGTCTGTCCGGTGGCAGAAACGTCATGGACAAAGCCGTCGATCTTGCGCTTGGCTTCCGCCCGGACCGGGATCACGAGCCGGCCGCCCCGGATCGTGGGCTGCTCTTCAGTGGCATACCCCGCAGCTGTTGCCCTTTTGAGCGCATCGAGGGCGGCGTTCCGGGCCTGTGCGCGAGCCGAAGCCAGCGCCCTTCGGATGCGGGCCAGCTCGGGCGAGGCATTGTCCTTGACCTCCCCTTTCTCGTCAATGGCGGATTCGATGTGCCGCCATGGCAGATCCGGGTGGTCTCCGCCCTCGAAAATGGCAGCCAACCGGGGCAGGGAGTCCGCCCGCTCACCGAAGAAGGCCTCCAGCGCCTCGAACGAGCGGACCAAGCGCGCCAGTGTCAGCAGATCGGCGCCCTCCAGCGCCACGCCCGACGGGCCCAACTGGGCAAGGATCGGCTCCACATCGGGGATGTCGCCCAGGAAAAAGGGCTCCTCGAAAGAAAGGCAGTCCTGCATCTGGCGCGTCGCGGCCAGCGCTCCCGTCACGGCATCCAGACCATCGAGCTGCAGGAAGTCCCGGAGTCCGTCGGCCGAGCGTTCGCCCACAAGATGGTCCCGGAGACGGTCCAGGACCATGTCCAGGCCGAGTTTCCGGGTGGCTTCAGCGGAGAGAGGTTGCACGGCAGCGCGGGCGTCAGCCCTGGACTTCGCTGTGATCCCCGATGTTGCAGCGTCCCGTAAAGCCATCGACAACGGCGTGACGGCCTACCAGGGAATCAGTCAGATGGGCGTTCCGCACCGTGGCTTGGCCGAAGACGATGCCGTGCTTGAACGTGGAATTGACCAGGTGCGCACCGGCCTCGATGGACGTTTCGGGTCCGATTTCGCCGCCCTCGATGACTGCTCCAGGGCCGATGTAGACCGGCTCATGGACAATGGCCCCTTTGACGGCGCCCTCGGGGATGGCCGGCTTCTGATGGCGGATCAGGAAGCGGGTGGTATCGGCCAGCGCCTCGATCGTGCCGCAGTCGAGCCATTCGGTGACCGTTGCCGTCCGGAATACCGCGTCCTGCTTCAACAACCGATCGAAGGCGTCGGTCAGCTGGTACTCGTTGCCTACACCCGTGATGTTGTTGTCCATCAGGTAATTGATGGCTCCGCTCAGCCGTGCCAGATCCTTCACGTAGTAGATCCCGATGAGCGCCTCCGTGGAAATGAGCTCCTTTGGCTTCTCGACCAGCCGGACAATCCGGTCCCCTTCCCGGACGGCCACACCGAACCGGGACGGGTCGTCCACGTGTTTGACCCATGCCACGACATCCGAGTCATCGAGGTTCACCCCCGGCTCCATGAAGAACAGGGTGTCGGCAAAAACCACGATGCCCTCGCCCTCGAGGTGCGCACCGGCGCAGGAGACCGCATGCGCCGTGCCCAGTGCCGGGGACTGCACGGCAAAACTGGCCTTGGCTCCGTGGCGGGAGCAGATGTCCGTGAGCGCATCCCGCACATCCTGTCCGAAATCCGGACCCAGGATGAACACGCCTTCGGTGATGGGTCGCGGCAGCACGGCAGAAAAGGTATCCACGATCCGCTCCACCATGCTCTTGCCACATACCGGCAGCAGGGGTTTGGGAGTCACGTGGGAGTGGGGACGGACCCGGGTACCGCGCCCGGCCATGGGGATGATGAGTTTCATCGGTGCTGCTGGAGCCTGTTTCAGTGACGGTGAGGCGCAAAGATAGCCCTGCGGCCGTCCCCCTGTGCCAACAGACGGATAATTTTGGCTGAATCCGATGCCGGGGAACGCGCGGCCGACCGGACTCGTTGCCTTGGTCCTTTTCCACCGAATGCGTCCAAACCATGAGCCCCTTGTTGCCGC
>JAQCDI010000253.1 GCA_027620595.1 Bacteroidota bacterium
GGGGCCTGGGCCATCGTGGCAGCGCGGGTAAAGGCGATGCCCGCCTGCTCGGCATCACCACTGCGAAAAAGAGCGGCACCCAGGTTGTTGAGCAGGCCGGAATGGACGGCCCCCGGGCCCCCTTCCTGGACGGAGCGGATCCCCTCCTGATAGGCGGCGGCCGCTTCGGCATACTGCTCCTGTCCGTAAAGGGCATTCCCTTTACGGCCGTTCTTCTTGCCGTCTCCCGGCCCGAAAAGGAGGGCCGCCATGACGAGGGCGATCAGGTATTTCATGCCGTTGCGTGGGTCATGGAATCACACAGGAACGGTGGAAGAGTCCGGATCCGGCTTGCGACGCCGCTCGGGAATCATCCATTCGACGATGAGGAGGAGGAACGCCAGGGCCAGCGGCCATTGGTAACGTTCCTCGTATTCCTCGAATTCTTCCTGGCCGAAAGTGGTCTGGTCCAGCTGATCGAGCGCGGCCGTGATCCGGGGCAGGGAGGAGGAGGTCCGGGCCACGCGGAAGTAGCTGCCGTCCCGGGCCAGATCCTGAAGGACGGCCTCCTCCAGTCGTGTGGTGACCACCGCTCCGGTCCGGTCCTTCTTGTAGTCCACCCGCCGACCGTTACGGTATTCAGGGATGGGAGCTCCCTCGGTCTCGCCCACGCCGGCCGAGAAAATGACCACGCCTTCTTCGCGCGCCGAGTCCAGGATGCTCTCGAGATCGGCAATGTGGTTTTCCCCGTCGGAGACGAACAGGACCGCCCGCGTCCGGCCTTCGCCATCAGGGGTACCTGTGGGTGCCTTGAAGGCCTGCAGGGCCATTTCGAGTGCCGCGCCGAAGTCCGTGCCCGGCGTCGGGATGAGTGAAGGATCGGCTACATCCAGGAACAGCCTCAGGGCACCGTAATCGGTGGTCAATGGGCACTGGATGAAGGCGTCGCCGGCGAACGTGACCAGCGCAATCCGGTCCCCGTCCATGTCCCCGAGCAGGTTCTTGATCTCGTTTCGGGCCCTTTCGAGTCGGTTCGGGGCCACATCCTCGGCCAGCATGGAGGCAGAAACGTCCAGGGCAATGACCAGGTCGATCCCTTCCCGCGTGACTTCCTTGATCCGGGTCCCGAACCGGGGACCGACCAAGGCAAGGATCATCAGGGCCACGGCCAGACTGCGCAGCGCGGCTCGCCAGCGGCGACGCCGTGGGCTCAAGGTGGCAGAGAGCCGGGCAATGGCGGCCTTCGATCCGAATCGGACAGCCAAACGACGGCGCTGCCAGGCCGCCAACAGGAACAGCCCGACCACGAGCGGGACAAAGATCGCCGTCCAGGCAAATTGCGGATTGAGCCACTCCATCAGGGGAACCTCCGCAGCAATGTGGTCGAGATCACGACTTCGAGCAGGAGCAGCAGCAGACCGGGGAACAGGAATTCGGCATACCGCTCCTCGTAGTCGAGGTAGCTGCGCTCTTCGATCTTGGTCCGCTCGAGCTCGCCGATCTCATCGTAGATGTCCTTGAGGGCACGGTTGTTGGTGGCCCGGAAGTACTTCCCGCCGGTCATGTCGGCCACGGCTTGCAACATCTCCTCGTCGATCTCTACGGGCACCATGCGTCGTTGCCGTCCGGCAAAGGGATGATCCACGACGAAGGGCGCTTCCCCGTGCTGTCCAACACCGATGGCGTAGATACGCACGCCAATCGTGCGCGCCACTTCGGCCGCTGTTTCCGGGCTGAGCTCGCCCCGGTTGTTCTGGCCGTCGGTGAGCAGGATGATCACCTTGCTCTTGGCCTCGGTGTCCTTGAGACGATTCACTGCCATGGCCAGGGCGGTTCCAATGGCGGTTCCGTCCTCTATCACACCCACTTCCACCTCGGCCAGCATGGATTGCAGGAAGTCATAATCCAGCGTCAGGGGGGCCTGTGTGTAGGCATTGGCCGCAAACACGATCAGACCGACGCGGTCCGAGGTTCGCCCGGCAATGAAATCTGCTCCGACCGATTTGGCGGCCACGAACCGGTTGGGCGTGAAGTCCTCGGCGCGCATCGACGTGGACGTGTCGAGCACCATCATGATGTCCACGCCCTCGGCAAACTGCTCGCGGATCACATTCCGGTCCTGGGGCCGGGCCAGCGCAACGATGACCAGCGAGAGGCCCGCCACGCGGAGCACGGTCGGCAGGAAGCCGAGGCGGACGCGCCAGGACGGACCGGCCGCCTGGGCTGCCGCCGTGGTCGAGAAACGCATGGCAGGACGCGTACGCCGGGCATGCCAGGAGCGCCATCCCGCCAGGGGCAGGAAGAGGAACAGCAGGAACCAGAGGGGCTGGGCAAACTCCATGTCAGACCTCCTCGGTGGCTGCAGGAGGGGCATACCGGGCGGCTTCCTCGGCCTGCAGCCGGGCAGCCTCGCGGCGTCGCTCCTCGTCCCGGTAGACCGTTTCGGTCTGCTCGATCACGGCCCGGGTCCCATCCACCATGGAGCGCGTCTGCTCAAGGATCGGACGCAGGTCGGCAAATTTGACGAGGTCCGAATGGGTCAGGATCTGGTCGATCTCCCGGATCACGTCCTCGGGCAGCACCTTGCCCGAGCGCGAACCTTTCAGTCGCGAGAGCAACTCCCGCGTGGTGGACTCGAGCGCCGGAACGTGTGTGCGCTTGCCCACATAGGTGCGCAGGATGTCCGTGAGTTCCACGTAGAACGGCTTGATGACGGCCGGATCGCTGAGGTCGGCCTGCTGCAACGAAGCCAGGCGACGCACGGCTTCCTCGAACGGCGGGATGGCCGGGGTCGCAGGTTCGACCGTAGCCTCCTCCTCGTCCTGCCCGCGGCGGCGCCAGCGCCAAAGACCGTAGAGCACGGCCGCAAGGGCCAGAAATCCGACAATCCAGGGCCACCAGGCACGTTCGAACTCGGCCAACGGGGCCAGGTCCTTCAATTCCGTAGCGTCCTCGGGGACCAGGGAGCCGATGCGCAGGAAAGCCGGCGGCGTCAGGGCCGTGAGGGTGTCGGGTCCGTTCACCAGGCCCACAGGAACGCCGGCCACGCGGGCCGTGTCCAGGGCGAACGTTGTGGCTTCATAGACCACGGAATCGATGCGTCCGCTGCCGTTGTAGGATCGCTGCCCCATCCGGCTGACACCCAGGATCTCGAAATCCCCGAGTGTGAATACGGTGGAGGTCTGCAGCGAGTCGGGCAGGAACTGGTGCGGAAAGACGATTTCGCGGGTGCCGTCGTGGCCGACAAGGACTGTCAGTTCGAAGCGGTCCCCGACGGTCACGGAGTCGGCCGACAACAGGGTTTCTGCCCGCTGGCCGAAGGCCGGGGGACAGAGGAGAAGCAGCGCTATGATGGGGGCGAACCGGGACACGGATGTCAGGCGCGGATCATGCGGTTTCGGTTACGGAAGAAGCGGATCAGGGGGTCGACGTATCCTTCATCGGTGATGATGGGGATCTTGTCCACCTTCAGGCGGCGCAGCATGCGATCGATGGTCAGCTCGCGTGAACGCGCCTGCTCGCGGTAGTGGTCCCGCACCTGCGGGCTGGACGTATCGATCAGGACCCGTTGTCCGGTTTCAGCATCCGTCACTTCCATGAGGCCCACGTCGGGCAATTCCTGCTCGACCGGGTCCATGAGGTGGACGGCTATGGTGTCGTGCCGGCGGGACACCGCCCGGAGAGCAGGCTCGAACCCGTCGTCCATGAAGTCGGACAGGAGCATGACGATGGAACGCCGTCGCAGGACATGCACGATGTGATCGAGCGCCACGGAAATCTTTGTGCCGGTGGACTGCTGCTCATGGGCGAATAGGTCCCGGATGAGGCGCAGCACATGCTTGCGACCCTTCTTGGGGGGAACGAAGAGCTCGATCCGGTCCGAGAACAGGAGCAGGCCCACCTTGTCGTCGTTCTGGATGGCACTGAAGGCCACGACGGCGCAGATCTCGGCGGCCAGCTCGCGTTTGTAGGCGCTGGCGGAGGCAAAATCCTCCGATCCGGAAACGTCCACGGCCAGGATGACCGTCTGCTCCCGCTCTTCCTCGAAGATCTTGATGAACGTCTCGTCATAGCGGGCCGAGACGTTCCAGTCGATGTTGCGGACGTCGTCGCCGAACTGATAGGGGCGC
>JAQCDI010000006.1 GCA_027620595.1 Bacteroidota bacterium
TCTGCCGGCTGTCGGCCGATACGATTTCGGCGTTTATCGCCTTGGCCAATGCCACGGACAGTGCCGTCTTGCCGACAGCTGTAGGACCCGCGATGATGGGAATGACGGGGTTCACGGCCGATCAGGCTCATCGAGTTTGATGAAGTCGGCTGCGCTGTCGCGCAATCGGTCCCGCTGATGCACGTAGACCATGGTGGTCTCGATCTGCTTGTGACGGGCGTGTGTCTGTACTTGCTGCAGACTCGCACCGTTGTCGATGGCGAGTGTACACCCGGTGTGCCGCAAGGTATGTGCGCCGATTTCCGGTAGACCGGCTGCAAGAGCGGTGTCCCTGACTATCCGGTAGATACTGGTTGGCGTCAACCGTCCTCCGGGATTCCGTCTGGAATGGGATCTCCACAGCGGTCCCGAAGAGATGCCGTAATGCTCTTTGTGTTCTTCGATGATTTCGACTACATGTTCTGGGATCTTGACATATTGATCCGCGCCTCCTTTGGTACTTGGCAGGTCAAGAATCCAGTACTTGCCAATCAAGCGAATGTGGTCCACATTCATTTCGGCTACTTCACTGCGTCGCAGCACACAATACAACATGGTAGCCATCATCGCGTGGTCCCGCATGCTACGGTCACCGGCCGTTGTGAGCAACTGGTTGGCTTGTTGCCCAGAGAGAACAACAATGACACGATCTTTATTACGAACGGATTTGACCTTCCGGATGAGCTGTCGATGGGCTGGATTTTTGTCAATGGCTCCAAGTGCCTCAAGCCAGTCAAAGAAGCCGCGGATAGCAGCTACCCGGCGACGGATGGTCGCGGCCTTTGCACCTTCTGACTCCATACGGGCGATGTACTGGTTGACCCGTACAAATGAGATATCACGGCTCTGATCCAATGTGACCTCATCAGTACCAAAGAAATCAACAAGGTCCGCTCGATAGGCACGGCGAGTCGCATTCCGGTCGAACTTGAGCAGGTAGGTCTCCAGAAGTCTCTCCGTGATGAGGCCACCGGAAGAGACGGGTCGGTCCAGCGGAAATCTTGAATCGTTTTGCATCATGATCGTGATTCAATAAGGCGACGCTTAATCTCCGAGAGGACGGTCATTGCGTCCAGTTCACCAGAAAGCGCTGCATCTATTTGCCTGGCCAACGACGGCCCGATCCAAACGCCCATTGGTGCAGCATTGAGGCTATTGGGGGCAGAAAGACGGTCAAAGGTGTTATCTGCCAGCGTGCCCCAAGCAAGATTGACGTATCGATTGTCTGACGGATTACCGTTCAAATGACGAACAACGATCTTGGCATCAGAGTCTGCGGCCTCAGCCTTTGGTGGATCAAGAAAGGCGCCAGCCACCAGCTGATGTACGAAAGCACGCCCCCTGCGTGGACTCCCAAAAGGATTGGTTCGGTTCCAGTCCATAGCCCACGTAACATCCCTGTGACCACGATACTGGGCCGTTCCGGTCGTGATTCTCAATCCCGTTTTTTCCCCAGTGGTTCTCAACAAAGGAACCAAAGGCAGAATAATAACACGACCCAGAGAAGAAACGAGCAAGCGGTTTTCCGCTTCAGGGAAACCGACCGGCAGTCTCCATTCTTCATCGGAGTTGGAGAAAGCTTCATTGAGAACCGAAAGTTCGGCTGTCGAGAGACTCAAGTCCTTCAGTGCGTGCAAAACTTGTTCTCTGGCCTTCATCATTCGCCTCTGTCTATTTTGAGTGTATGATAACTATTATTATCATACTATACAACACGGTCGAAAAGCATGGTTGTTATCGAAGCATTTATTCGGGGTATGCGTAATCCTGTTCTATAAATAACAGAGACTCCCTCCGAATGCCCTGGCTGTTCATCCTTTTCGTTCTCGTGCCGGCTCTTGAGCTGTACATCCTCATCCAGATCGGCCAGGTCATTGGCGCCTCCAATACGTTCCTGATGATCCTGGCCACGGGTTTCCTGGGGTCCTGGCTTGCCAAAACACAAGGTCTTGCCACCTGGCACGCCTTGAATGAGCGTTGGGCCAAAGGCCAGATCCCGGGCAAGGAACTCATCGATGGCGCCATCATCCTGGTCTGCGGTGCGCTTCTGCTCACGCCTGGCGTCATTACGGACGTCCTGGGCCTTCTGGGATTGATTCCCGGATCGAGGGCTGTATTCCGGGCGACCCTGCAGAAAATCTTTTCCGGGCATCCAGCGATCCGCGTAGGTGTGCACATGGGAACAGGCTACAACTCCATGCGCACCAGTGACTCCGCTCCCGAGAACACCAGCAATGGTTCAGGTGGTTCGGCCGCGGTCTCAGGCGCGGCAAAACAACGCCCAACCCATTCGGATACCGATTGAACGCTCTGGTACGATGCGTCCCCAGTCCCGTTATCACTGAGCCGAATCCGTGATACAACCCGACATCCAACATCTTCTCGAACGCCTGAATCAGGTGGCTGAATTCCTGCCGCATGCCTCGTTGCGGAATGAGCACATTTCCCGGTGGTCCATCGGGCAACAGGCTGAGCATGTGATCCGCGCCACATCTGCGTTCACAGTGCAGATCCTACGAAATCGAAAGCCTGACGGAAGTGGTGTCCAGAAGCCGATAACGGCCCAATTGCTGGCACACGGCATGATTCCAAGGGGTGTGGCCGATGCCCCGGAAGCAACGCTCCCACAGTTGTCGACATCGCCGGAAGAACTGGAGACCCTATTACTTAAAGCACGTAAAAGAGTATCGCGCCTCGTTGAAGTGCACCCAGAATCCGTGGCGAATCACCCGTATCTGGGCGAAATGGATCGCGACGAGATCTTTCGATTCATGGTCATCCATCTGGATCACCACCTGGCAATCATGCGGGAAATCCAGTCTGCTGTCCAATCATGAGAGCCAAAAGTACGCACTGAAGATCCGTGTATTCCTTAGCGCCACAATGCTATACGGGCGCACATTCATGTTTACTGAGAACAATAACAGACTGCCAGCAGCCGCACATATGTGCGGCGAACTGCCTCTTCAGTAGGCAATCCGGATGTCGATGTGCCATGCGGCGGAAAGATTTTCCAGGACGTCTTTTTCTTTGTCCGATATCTCGCCGTCCGAACGCGCAATGGTGATGAGATCGTCCAGGATGATCAGGCGCTGTGACCGGGACAAAGCCTCCTTGATGGATAGGACGGAGTCCCGGATGTCTTCCCGCTCAGGCCCCTGCCCATAGTAGTGCAAAGCCGTTCGCAGGATGGCACGCAGCTGATCCTCTTCCAAATCGGGCTCCCATTCGCCCAACCGGCCAATCATGGCCTGGATTTCCGCCTCCGTAAGGTCCCCATCTGTCGAATGACCCATGATGATGTACATCAGGGCGGTGTCGTGCATCAGGCTCCATTCCGGGTCATTCTCCATCCGGGCCGAGGATTCTTCGATGAGGCGATCCTTGGTGGCCTTGATATCCCACGCCCCGGCAAGCACCGACAACAGATTCTGCTCGGCATTGAGCAATACGCCATCCGCTTCAGCCACGCGCATGACATCCTCCAACACTTGCCTCCGTTGCTCCACATTCAGCGCCTCGCCCAGCGTTCGAACCGACAATACTACTTCCTTCTCTGCATCGGATTCGAAAAAGACGGAGGCCGCCTCCATGACAATCTCGTGGATTTCCTGCTCGGTTGCGTTCGGTTTCCATCGATGCAATGAGGCAGAGATGGTGTCCACCTCCTCATCCGATAGATGCGCGTCGGCTGAATAGGCCAGTGCCAGGAATACCAGGGCAATGTCGTGGACATGTGTCCAGGATTCGTCTTGATGGTGCATCGTATGAAAGGAATCTCAACGTGATGGGAATGGAGTTCGGCCAGCTCATGATAGGAACGCCCACCGACCCCGATCAAATTTGGCTCAGAATCGTCGTCAATTCTTTATCGACCTCCAGCCAGCCTTCATTTGCGTACCATTCGACGGTGGTCTGTGAAACAAGCCGACCTTCGACGCCCCCGTCCATCAGTGCCTGACGAATGGCCCGGATTGCATCGGGCTGGGGTCCCCACGAAAACATGACCTCTCCCCCCCTGCCGAGTCCGACCCACTTGGGAATGGACCGTTTGCCCTGCGTAAGGAACAGGTCCATGATGTCCGGGTGGTCATCCTTCATCAGGATGCGCAGCTCCACATCCGGGCGCTGTTGTGCTCCCCATTGGATCAGCGGAAGGCTGTATGCGGAATCAACGCACCAGTCGTCCGTGATGAACAACCAGATGCCGGCCGGTGTGTTCTCCACTGCTGCCCTGAATCCAGCACTGGGCCGCCACAGAGCCTCTACCTGGCGTTGCCTCTCGATGTTGTACTTGGAATAGAAGCGGTATCGCCTCGCCACGGGGTCAAGTCCCGTCATCGGCAATGCGTTCTTCTTTTCCCACTGGTCAATGAAGTCGGCAAAGGACAGGCCTTCTTCTACTGTGTGGAGCTGTTTGTTCGTCAACATGAGCGGGGGCAGGGTTTCCGAATACACTTGTGGTTACCCATTCCCCCGAGGCGTTACGCTTGAAGCGGTCACCAACGCACCGGATCGTCAAGGTTGCGATCCATCGCTCCCTGCAGCCGAATGGAGGGCCTCAATGGGCGGTCAGAGTCTGCATTCCGCACGAGAAAACCGCTTCCGGTTCTTGTCCATGGGCAGGATAGTTGATATACTGAAAAGGTTTTCAGAATGACGCACCTCGTGGAGTCCAACGACGTTCCTCCGCCCATCTGACGCCACTGGAATCCAGCCACCCTGCCAGGCTATCCCGCGGCCGGCTCCACGAAATCCACAGGATAGATCGATGATTGCCCCCATCGCCACGGCGCCACCTGTCCCTTTCGGAAAGAAGCTGGCTTTCGGATTCGGCATGTTGGCCAACCAGATGTTTCCCGCAGCGCTGGGGGTCTTCCTCGTTGTTCTGGTGCAGAACCTTGGGTTTTCTCCACTGCTTTGGGGACTCGTCTTTTTCGCCCCCCGGCTCTTTGATGCTGTCACAGACCCCATCATGGGGTTCGTTTCCGACAACACCCGTTCAAGATGGGGGCGTCGCAGACAGTATGTTTTCGTCGGCGCCATCATCCTGGGCCTGTCCTATATCGCCATGTGGCAGCTGTATGCGGAGAACGGCGTCACATTCAACTTCATCTATTTCCTCGGCCTGTCCCTCGTTTTCTATCTCGGCCTGACCATTTTCAGCGTGCCCTACGTGGCCATGGGCTACGAAATGAGCGAGGACTTCCATGAACGGACACAGATCATGGCCGTGGCGCAGTTCGTCGGCCAATGGGCCTGGGTCATTGCTCCGTGGTTCTGGGTGATCCTCTATGATCCAGCATGGTTTGCCGATCCGGCCTCGGGCGTCCGAGAGCTCTCCATCTGGGTCGGTATCGGGTGCGCGCTTTTGGCCATGATCCCGGCCATCTTCATCAAAGACGCCTCTACAGAGCACCGTACGGATTTCAAGTCGATCAGCTTCGGTTCCATCGGATCGAGCATCAGGGAAATCGCAAGGTCAACCAAAGAAGCATTCGCCATCCCCCAGTTCAGGAAAGTGGCCTTCGCCACGTTCCTGATTTTCAACTCCTTCAATGTCATTGCCACGTTCACCTTCTTCATCATCCTGCACTATCTATTTGCCGGAAATGAGGCCGCCGTCGGGGTCTGGCCGGCACTGCACGGAAGCGTTGGTGCGCTGGTAACGACCTTCCTTGTCATCCCGGTTGTGGCGGCCACATCCAAGCGGATCGGCAAGAAATCCACCTTCATCCTGTCACAGGCCGTTTCTGTCGTTGGCTACGTCCTGTTCTGGTTCCTTTTTGTCCCCGGTGAGCCTTGGCTTTTCCTGATCGCCTTGCCGTTCCACTCTTTCGGGATCGGTGGCCTGTTCACCCTGATGATGTCCATGACGGCCGACATCTGCGATGTGGACGAGTTCAATACGGGAGAGCGACGCGAGGGAATCCTGGGAGCCGTGTACTGGTGGATGGTGAAGTTCGGATCGGCATTCGCGGGGCTGTTGGCCGGCCTGATCATGTCCATGGTCGGTTTTGACCCGGCGGCCGTGACGGACGCCTCACTGACCGGACTCCGCATCTTCTACAGCGTGCTGCCCATTCTCGGTGTGATCGGCGCCATTGCCGTGATGTGGAACTACGACATCACGGAAACCAAGTCGGCAGAAATCAGGGCAGCCCTCAAGCTCCGACGTGCCGAACGCGCAAAGGCTTGATCCTGCCTACTCCCCCTTCGTCTCTCTCCATAACTGACCTTCGGCCCTTATCGGCTCCATGCAACAACGGACCGCCAGAGAACAGCAAGCGACCGAACAGCGCGTACACGGATCGTATGTGGAACTGCTCGGAGAAACGTACTACCGGATCCGCAACAGCCACCTCATGCCCGAGTTTTTCATGTCGGTGGTCGGCGCGGATGACCACTGGATGTTCATCTCCAGCCATGGTGCGCTGACGGCCGGTAGGCGTAATCCGGATGGCGCCATCTTCCCGTATGCCGCGGACGACCAACTGTCGGCAATGCGCGATCGGACCGGACCTCTGACCTTGATTCGCTCGGCATATTCCAACGCCCTCTGGCAACCCTTCGTGGGCGGCCCCGAAGCGTGTCAGGTGACGGAGCGCTCCGTCTACAAGTCCCCCATGGGCAACAAGATTGTCTTCGAGGAGCATGAGCCATCCACAGGAATGGTATTCCGGTATCGATGGACTTCCAGCCCCCGTTTTGGATTCGTGCGGGATTGCTGGCTTGAAAACACGGGAAGCCAACAGAGGCAGTTGAACATCCTCGACGGAGTTCAGAACATCCTTCCCTGTGGTGTGGGGAGCGAATTCTGGATGCGGTACAGCAATCTGGGAAATGCATACAAGAAGAATGAAAAGGCGGCTGGCGCCGACCTTGGGCTGTTCTATCTGAGCTCCATACCCAGCGACCGAGCCGAGCCGAGCGAAGGACTGCGGTCGACGGTGGCCTGGCACCTGGGTCTGCAGCCCGACACCCTGCTCCTCACGTCCTCACAGGTGGCGCGTTTCCATTGCGGAATGCCACTGGAAACGGAAGTGTCCGAGCGAGGCAAAGCCGGGGCATTCCTGGTGTCAGCCTCCTTGTCCCTCGAACCTGGAGAGACGCAGCACTGGCGAATGGTCATCGATCTTGGTAAAGACCAAACCGATATAGTCAACCTGCAGGCGTGGCTTGCCAGGATCCCATGCAGGCGGTAGATGCCAATATCCTGTCGGGAGAACGCAAGCTGCGGCAGTTGATTGCCTCCTCGGATGGGCTGCAACTCGGGGCCAACCTCAATCGGGTAAACCGCCACTTCTCGAATACCCTTTTCAATGTCATGCGCGGCGGAGTTCCGCTCCGCAACTACCTCGTCGGCGCAGATGATTTCCGGCGGCATCTGGCCGGTTTCAACACGGACGTCCGGGATCGCCATGAGTCCTTGTTGGATCAGATCCCTGAACATATCAGTCATGTCGATCTCAACGAGCGGCTCCGGCAGCAGGGAGACCCTGACCTGACCCGCCTCGGTTTTGAATACCTGCCCTTGGCTTTCAGCAGGCGTCATGGTGATCCCACCAGGCCCTGGAACCGATTCTCCATCGACCTCAGAGGTCCCGACGGTCGCAGCAACCTGAACTACCAGGGCAACTGGCGGGACATTTTCCAGAACTGGGAGGCTTTGGGAATCTCGTTCCCTGCCTTCTTTCCTGCCATGATCTGTCGCTTCGTCAACGCGACGACTGCGGATGGCTACAATGCCTACCGCTTGACCAAGGACGGGCTGGAGTGGGAAGAACCCTCTCCCGAGGACCCGTGGTCCAATATTGGTTACTGGAGCGATCACCAGATCATCTACCTGCTCAAACTGCTTGAGTGGAACAGCCGCTACCATCCTGACTCCTCGAGGGAGCTGCTGTCGGAAAAAGCGTTTGTCCATGCCGAGGTGCCGTATCGAATCCGCAGTTACGATCGCATCAAGGAGGATCCGCGCAATACGATTGATTTCGACTGGGCACTGGCCGAGGATATCGAGGAGCGCGTCGGGAGGCATGGTGCCGACGGCAAGCTCCTGCGGGATCACTCGGGCAAGATCCACCACGTCACACTGGTGGAGAAGCTGCTGACGCTGTCCCTTGCCAAACTGTCCAATTTCGTCCCGGATGGTGGCGTTTGGCTCAATACGCAGCGCCCGGAATGGAATGATGCCAACAACGCACTGGTAGGCAATGGCCTGTCCATGGTAACGACATGCTACCTCCATCGCTGGTTTGCTTTCCTGGAGCACTGGATTGGAAGCGATGAATCGAAGGGCTATGCCATTTCTGAAGAAGTGGCCACGTTCCTGTGGGGCATCCGTTCAGCGCTGACGTCGTCAATGACAGCAGTGCACAAAGGATTCAGCGCATCGTCAAGAGCCCGAATGGTGGATGCGCTTTCGCGGGTAGGCAGCGAATACCGGATGCAGCTCTATGCGGGGCTCCCTGGCGGTGGCAGTGTCGAGGTGGATCGTTTGGACTTGTGTGCGTTCCTCCGTGAGGCCCGTCTCCTCATGGAATCATCCATCCGGTCGAATAGGCGCCCTGACGGTCTGTACCACTCTTACAACCTGCTGGATTGGCGGGAAGACGGACTGACAGTGGAAACCCTGCAGGAAATGCTGGAGGGTCAGGTGGCGGTGCTCAGCAGCGGACTGCTGTCTGTAGAGGAAGTCCTTGCGTTGCTGGACGCGTTGCGGGGCAGCGCACTCTATCGAGAGGACCAGCACAGCTACCTTCTCTATCCGGACAAGGATCTGCCTCCATTCCTCGACAAGAACCGGTTGACGGCTGACCAAGTAGTATCTTCCCCCCTGCTCCAGGCCCTGGTTGCCGCTGGTGATCAGCGGATCGTCCGAAAAGATCACATGGGTGGTTTCCACTTCAATGGGGATTTCCGCAACGCCGCCGAGCTCAAGGCAGCGCTCGGTCGTCTCGGGGGCGCCTACGCGGCACTCGTCGGTGATCACGCATCAGCCGTCGTGTCCCTGTTCGAGGATGTCTTCGACCATCGCAAGTTCACCGGACGCTCGGGGACCTTTTTTGCCTACGAAGGCCTGGGGTCCATTTACTGGCACATGGTCTCGAAACTGGGTCTGGCAGTTGCCGAAAACGTCCAGGCAGCGGTTGGAAGGGGCGAACCGGCCGACCGGATCCAACAGCTGAAGGAGCATCTCCGGGAGATCAGGAGAGGAATCGGCGCCGAAAAATCCCCTGGTGAGTATGGTGCATTCCCGACAGACCCGTACTCCCACACTCCGGAAAAAGCTGGAGTGAAACAGCCGGGAATGACCGGTCAGGTTAAGGAGGATGTGTTGGCTCGATTCATGGAGCTGGGCGTACACGTTGAGAATGGTGCAATTTCCTTCCGATTGGACAACTTCGATCCGGAAGAATGTCTGCCACAACAGGCGTCATTTGCCTACTTCGACATCGATGGCCATGAGCACTCCGTGACCATCCCTGCGGGAGGATTCGGATTCACCATCTGTCAGGTGCCGGTTGTGTACTGCAAAGCGGACCGCGACGAAGTGCGCCTTGAAATGTCCGATGGTTCATCCTCCGTCCTTGCCGGACATCAACTCGACGCCGAAACAAGCAGCCACCTGTTCCGACGCACCGGCCGGGTCCGGCAGGTCGTGTGCCATTGGCGCCACCTGTTTTAGCCGTCAATCCGGACGGAGCGCATCCCATGCAAGGAGCAGCCGGCTCAGTCAGGAGCAGCCAACTCAGCAAGGACCTGCCGCCTGTGTCAGGACGTCCTAGGTGAGGAAAGAACGCAGCGGTCTGCCCGACTGGATGTAGCGCGCATGCACGTCCAGGTAGGTATCCCGAACCATGATGTCGATATCCTCTGGGGCCATGAACCCATGGGTGAATCCTTCGGCAACGGGATCGATGACCAGGCGCGCAGCCCCGATGAAGTGGCTGATGAGCTCCTTGGGGTTCTCGTCACCGACAGCAATCCGGATGGTGCTGGGAGCGATCCCTGCCTCCCGAAGCGAGGCATGATCCAACTCCGAGTGTGAGGTATACGCCGGACACAGGATCGTCGTGTTGCACTGGCCGAGGCTGACCATGTGGTTGAATACGGGGGACAGGCTGTCGAAGAAGCTGATGAAGGTCGGCCGGTCCAGTCCGGAATCCTCGAAGTCGATCGTGAACAAGGGCGCCGGCAGTCCGAACCGCAGCCGTTGCTCCTTCAGTCCATGATTCCAGTGCCCCTCCAGGGCGTTGCAGTGCACATTGATGCCTGGGTGCGAGGCAAGGAAACGGGCCAGGATCAGCGTATTGATGCACTTCTTGAGCATGCGCATTTCCAACGTCTTCATGCCCGAAATGACCTCGAAGGCCTTGTCGGCATCCAGGAACGCTCCCTTGATGAAGTAGGCGTCCCAGAATAGGGTCTCGTTCCACCCGCGTCCATTCACGTGCTCGCCCTTCGGGATGAACATGCGTTCGTTGCGAGCTATCACCACGCCAGCCGTTGCGTTGCCGTTGCCGGTGAGGTCCTTGGTGTAGGAATGGATCAGGTAATCCGGGCGCTCATCCGGGTCGGTTCGCTGCAGGGGCTTGTCCAGGAATGGTGTAGCTACGGTGGAATCGTGCATGAGCGTCCAACCTCGTCGGTGCGCTTCTGCAGCCATCCCGGGGACGTCCAACACGTAGCCGTGCGGATTGCACGGAGATTCAACGTACACGAAGACCCGCGATCCCTCGGCGATGTCTCCCGCATACTGGCTTACCAGTTCATCGGCCCGCTCGATGAACGATTGGCGGTCATAGCCATCAAACCATTCAATGTGCACGCCCAGACGCCGTTTGTCGCCGTAGAAATCGTGCAGGAGCTGCCAGGTGCCTCCGTAGACATTCCGGGAAACGAGCACAATATCCCCTTTCCCCAACAGGTGGGCCAGGAGCGTGTCGATGGCCGCCATTCCCGAATTGAAGTTCCAGGCCAAGTATTCTGAAGCATGCGGACCGGCTTCGAGGTCCACGATGTGGTTCGCCAGTGAAATGGACGTCGGATTGAGCAGCCTCGAGTAGATCTCATGCAGGGCCTCTTTCCCGTGAAACGCGTCGTCCACCCACTCCGTGCATGCATAGATGTAGGTGGCTGTCCTTACGATGACGGGATTGGCCGAGAAAAGGGCCGTCACGTTGTCGAAAATGGGATAGGGTCCTTTGGCCTGCATGGAATCATCGCTCAGCCCCAACCCCTGGTAGGCCTTCCTGAAAGGATTCTGAAGCGTATCCAGGATTTTGGCCACCTGAAAGGACAGGAATTTCTTGGCATTGAACCAGGCAATGCGATCGGTGCGATCCAGACCTTCGATGGTCTCGGTGGTTACCTTCCACAAACGATCCATGTCGGCGTGGGCCTCATAGAGGGAATGGCAAGCCTCCCGAAGCGCGTCGCCATACGCCGAAGTCGGATCCACGCCGAAGTGCTCCAACTGCTCAAGGGCCAGCGCATCGATGCTTTCAGCACGGGTGCTCTTACGTCGCGGAGAAAGGATGCGAGCGGCGTCAAGTCGATCAGTGGAGACCGGAGCGGGGTTCGGGTTCATGGTCAGGGTCCTAATATTCGGGTGAACACATGCCCCTATTATGGATATAATGCGACTAACATATCCAGAAAACGAATTGTCTGCGGCGGACTTCCAGTATGAAACGAGTTGATCGAATCGACGAGAAGATTATCGAGCTTTACCAGAAGGATGCTCGGATGACCAACAAGGCTGTTTCCATGGAGTTGGGCATCGCACCCTCGACGGCACTGGAACGAACCCGCAGGTTGGAGGAGATCGGCGTATTCCGTGGTTTCCATGCGGATGTCGAGCCCAAACATCTGGGCATCCGACTGCTGGCCATGATTTCGGTCCGACTCAGCAAGCACGATCCGCACGCCGTCTACCGCTTCACCAGTCATGTCATGGGCCTTCGGGAAGTCCGCGACGTCTATCACGTGGCCGGCGAGAACGACTTCCTGATCCACGTGGCTGTGCGCGATTCGGAGCACCTGCGTCAAGTGGTCTTGGAAGGCATCACCGCCCAGGTCGAAGTGGAACATGTCGAAACAAATCTCATCTTTGACCACCATCGCGATCACATCCTGGAATCCTGTTGGGATACGGACCATTGACCCCCGAGCCCATGAAGCGTCTGCATCCACTCCCCTGCTCTGCGGTCTTGTTGATCGTCCTTGCTGCCGTGTCGGGCCTCTCATGCCGGACACCGTCCGTGTTGACTCCACATGTCGAGCAAGTGCGCATTCTTGCGTCGGATGACGGGTACCGTCTCACCGTCGATGGCCGCGAATTCTTTGTCATGGGAGTGAACTGGGACTACTTCCCCATTGGCACCAATTATGCTTTCAGCCTGTGGGCCCAGCCCGACGACATCATCATGGAGGCGCTGGATCGGGAAATGACGCTCCTCCAGGCCATGGGCGTCAACGCCATCCGGCAGTACGTCGGCATTCCGCCCCGCTGGGTGGCCCATATCCACGACAAGTACGGAATCTACACGGTCCTGAATCATCCCCTGGGGCGCTATGGCGTCTCCATGGATGGGCAGTGGATTGCGCAAACGGACTACTCCGACCCTCGCACGCGGGACATCATCATCAACGAAGTCCTGGACATGGTGGAGGCCTTCCAGGATACCCCCGGCATACTGATGTGGTTGTTGGGCAACGAAAACAACTACGGACTGGTCTGGGATTCGGCCGAAACGGAAAACCTTCCGGAAGTTGAGCGGGACTTGGCCCGTGCCACACCGCTCTATTCCCTGTTCGGCGAGACAGCCCGGTGCATCAAGGCGGTGGACACCAAACGACCCGTGGCCATGGCCAATGGAGATCTGGGATATCTCGATTTGATTGCCCAGCATGCCTCGGATATCGACGTTTTCGGCATGAACGTGTATCGCGGCATGGGTTTCACCGATGCATGGGAAAGGCTGAAGTACGAGTTCGATCGCCCCGTCATGCTTACGGAGTTTGGCTCGGATGCGTGGAATGCCCGTACGCAGTCGGAGGACCAGCGTAGTCAGGCCGTCTACCTCAAGTCACAGTGGGAGGAAGTTTACCGGCACGCAGCGGGACAAGAGGGCACCGGAAGCAGCATCGGAGGCCTGACCTTCCAATGGTCGGACGGATGGTGGAAATATGACCAGGAAACGCGTCTTGACGAGCATGACACCCACGCTTCGTGGTTCAACGGAGGGTATGCCTTCGATTACGAGGAGGGCAAGAACAACATGAATGAGGAGTGGTTCGGGGTTGTAGCCAAAGGAGCCACCGATTCACGTATGCAATTGGACCTCATTCCGCGCGCAGCCTGGTTCACGCTGCAGCAGATTCATCGTGTGAATCCACTTACCGCGTCTCGAGATGAGCTGCGGGCGCACTTTGCCGGGATTGACCCGGATCGGGATGTGGAGAGCGCTGCGCAGGCTGAATGAAGGGGCCCGGCCGGTCCCTCAGACGTCCAGATCCTGCACTTCGTCCACGTTGTTCATGATGAAGTCGAACCGTGCTGACGCATCCTTTCCCATCAGTTCGGAGATGGTCTGCTCCGTGACGAACCGCTCGGCGTCGGGAATCGAGACCTGAAGCAGACGGCGTTTGGCCGGATCCAGGGTCGTGTCCTTCAACGTCTGGGGCATCATCTCGCCCAGTCCCTTGAATCGCTGCAGTTCGATTTTCGTATTGCGGTTTTTCTTCTGGATCTCCTTGGTGATGCGCTCACGATCCTCGTCATCAAGTGCCCAGTAGGTCTGTTTTGCAGCATCAATACGGTACAGGGGCGGCTGGGCGATGAAGACGAAGCCCTCTTCTATGAGCGGCTTCATGTAACGATAGAGGAACGTGAGCAGCAGGGTCGAGATGTGGTGCCCATCGGAATCTGCATCCATGAGCAGGATCACCTTGTGGTAGCGCAGCTGCCCGAGATCCAGTTGATCCCCGACACCGCACCCGAGTGCCTGGACCACGTTGGAGAGCTCCTTGTTCTCCATCACCTTCTTGAGGGTGGCCTGCTCGGCGTTGAGCACCTTGCCGCGGAGCGGCAGGATGGCCTGGGTGGTTCGATCCCTCCCTTGCTTGGCGCTTCCACCGGCCGAATCCCCTTCCACGATGAACAGCTCGCTCTCCTCCGGACTCGTCGACGAACAGTCGGCCAGTTTTCCCGGCAGATTGAGACGGTGGCTCACATTCGACTTGCGGCGCACGCTGTTGGCGGCGGCGCGGCTGGCATGACGCGCCTTTGCCGACTGGATGACGCGGGTAGCAATGGCCTCCCCCGTCGAGGGGTGCCGGTTCAGGAACTGCTCCAGCTCGATGCGCACCGAGCCCGATACGATGCTCTTGATCTCCGGGTTGTTGAGCTTCTCCTTGGTCTGGCCCTGGAACTGGGGGTCCACCATGAACAGGTTGACAATCCCCATCACACCTTCACGGATGTCCTCTGCTGAAATTTCCAGCTTCTTCGGCAGCAGGTCGTGGGTATCCATGTACGAGCGAACCGCAGACCGGATGGCATCCTTGAGTCCCTGCTCGTGTGTGCCGCCGTCCGGTGTGGGAATACCGTTGACGTAGGAAAAGAGGCTTTCCCGGGGCGATTCCGTCCAATGAAGGGACACTTCCACGCGCGCCCCGTCCTGCATGGATTCTTGCCTGAGGACAAACGGATCGGGATGGACGGGGCGCGCGCCCGCCACCTTCATCTTGTGCGAAAGGAATTCCTCGATACCCCCTTCGTGATGGAATTCATGCCGCTCTCCGGTTACCTCATTCCTGAACGCAATGCGCAGGGCCCCATTGAGATAGGTCTTTGTCTCCAGATTCTCCCCTATCAGCGTCCCGTCAAAATCCACCGTTTCGAAGATATCCGCGTCGGGGCGGAAGAAGATGCTGGTACCCGTACCCCGGGAAGAGGCGGACACCTTCTTGAGCTTTGTAACCGGCTTTCCACGTTCGTAGCGCTGCTCCCAGGTGGCCCCGTCCCTTTTGACCGTGGCCACCAACTCCTCGGAAAGGGCATTCACCACGGACGCCCCAACGCCGTGCAGACCGCCAGAGGTGATGTAGTTGGAACTGTCGAATTTACCCCCGGCATGCAACGTGGTCAGAATGACCTCGATGGCGGGCAGCTTCTTGATGGGGTGCTCGTCCACTGGTATCCCGCGGCCATTGTCCGTGACCGTGATCGAGCGACCATCCTTGTGCAGCGTCACATCGATCTGGGTGGCATACCCGTTCGTGGCCTCGTCGACGGCGTTGTCGACAATCTCCCACAGCAAGTGGTGCAGCCCCGGTTTGCCGGTCCCGCCGATATACATGCCAGGCCGCTTTCGAACGGGCTCGAGCCCTTCGAGGACCTGGATATTCTTGCCGGTATACGTTTCGCTCACCGTAATCCCTCTGCTCAGTCGGACATGCCGTCCGTGATTTCAACGACCGGGTAGATGACCCGTTTTATGGCACCCCGTTGAATGATCAGGCGCCCTTTGTTGCCCCGGTTGGCCACCGGGAATTTCGTGGGTCGTACGATTTCCGATCGTCCCCGGGTGGTTTCCACCTCGAGGCCCTGCCGGGCTGCCCCGCAGAGAACAAAGCCTATGACGTCGTCTCCGGTGCTCAGGCGGATCGCTATTACGCCCTTTGCGGCGTTTTTCATTACCGGAATCTGTGCCGTCGGGAAGATCAGACAGTTGCCCTGCCGCGTGGCCAGGCACACATTCTCGGCCCCGGAAGCCGGTTCGACCCGCAACAGCATTTCCCCTTTGGCCACCTTCATGAACATGCGTCCCGCTACCGTGGAGGGTTCGGCATAGTTCTCAAGCGCGATCCTGAGGGTTTGACCGTCAGAGGTTACCCCTACAGCAAACGGTCCCTCCAACTCGGGTTCGCCGTCTTCGCCAAACAGTTGCGGTTCTGAGTCCTCCCTGGGAACGGGCTTGGGAAGTGCCCTCTCATCCATGGAGACCACTCCCACGATATGCTCCCGATCGGAGAAGTCGAAGAGCTTCTGGACGGGCGAACCGTGGCCGGTCGTAGCCGGCAGCGCTTCGGCGCGCAGGGTGTAGGCCTTCCCGAAGTTCGAGAAGAAGATGATGGATTTGCGCGTTGTGCAGGGCAGGATCCACGAAACCGCGTCACCGTCGCGAACGCGAATGCTCGCCACGTCGCCGTAGGATCGCTGCCGTTTGACCCATCCATCGCCGGTCACGATTACATACACATCCTCCTCGACGATGTAGTCCTCGGCAGAATACTCGATGTCCTCGTCCGGTCCGGCAATCGTGGTGCGTCGTTTCTCGGCGTAGGTCTCCCGGATTTCCTTGAGCTCCGTCCGGATCAGTTTCCATCGGGCTTCCTCATCGCCCAGGAGCTTGCGCAGCTCGGCTGCCATGGCCTCCTTCTCCTCCAACTCCCGCCGAATGGCATCCATCTCCAGCTTGGACAGCTTGTAGAGTTTGGTCTCGAGGATGGCTTCTGCCTGCACATCATCCAGTTGGAACCGGTGCATGAGACGCGAGGCCGCGTCCGCCTTGTTCTCGGAAGATCGGATGATCCGGATGGCTTCATCGAGCGCATCGAAGATCTTCTCGAAGCCGTGCAGGATGTGGATGCGCTTCTCCAGCTGCGCCAGTTCATATTCCAGTCGGCGTACCACGACCTGCATCCGGAAATCAAGGAAATACCGGAGTACAGTGGCCAGATCTACTTTGGCCGGCGCTCCCACTTCCGGATTGTCCGTCGGCAACAGGCACGTCATGTTGACGTGGAATCGCATCTGCAGCGCGGTGTGCTTCAGCAGGAAGGCCATGGCGGCCTCGGCCTCCATACCGCGCTTGATCTCCAGGACGATCCGGACATCATCGGTGGATTCATCCCGGACATCGACCAGTTGGGGCACTTTGCCCTTGATGATGTTGTCGGCAATCTGCTCGATCAGGGTGCTTTTGGTCACGCCATAAGGGATGGACGTGATGATGACTCTCGATTTGCCCTCGAGTTCATACTCCCCGCGCAGCTCGATGGCGCCTTCTCCGGCGGTGTAGATGTCGATCAGCTGCGCCTGCGTATTGAGGACGCGCCCCCCTGTCGGGAAATCGGGGCCGGTGACGAACTTCTCGACCAGCGTCTGCGCGCGAGCATTCGGCGATCCGATCATGTAGATGGCCGCATCCACCAGCTCCGTAAGGTTGTGGGGTGGAATATTGGTGGCCATCCCGACAGCGATACCGGCGGCCCCATTGAGCAGCAGGTTGGGTACCCGGGCCGGAAGCACGACCGGTTCGAACAGGGATCCGTCGAAGTTGGGTCGGAAGGCTACCGTTTCCTTCTTGATCTCCGCCAGGAGCTCCACGGCCAGCGGACGCAGCCGGGCTTCCGTGTATCGCATGGCCGCCGGGGAGTCCCCATCGAGCGACCCGAAGTTTCCGTGGCCATCCACGAGGGGAGCGCGCAGAGAAAACTCCTGCGCCATGCGCACCATGGCATCATAAATGGCCGAATCGCCGTGGGGATGGTACTTCCCCATGACCTCCCCAACGACCGTTGCACTCTTCTTGTAACGAGCGTCCGGATACAGATGCAGGTTGGTGTACATCGCATAGAGAATGCGACGCTGAACGGGCTTCAAACCGTCCCGGATATCGGGTAGCGCCCTCGATGTAATAACGGACAACGCATAGTTCAGGTAACGGGAACGCGTTGTTTCGTGCAAAGGAATGACATCTACTACCGGCATGGGCGCTCAACAATAACGGTCTTCGGAATGCAGTGCAGAAAGGTACGAAATGCCTATCCCAATCCCATCGACCCGTGGATGGGTGGAAAACTATTTGGGGGCGAACCGCATGGAGACCTGGACAGGGTCCGGATCAAACGGCGTAATGGATCATGTAGTACTCGCCGCGGGCTTCCCGGTGCTGATCCAGCACGCCGGCCCGCGTCAGCGTTACCAGAAGTGCGCCGGCATCGCTGCGATCCAGATCAGCAATCTGCGCAAATCCGTCAACTGTCACGCGGCCGTACTGCTCCAGATAGCGCATCAACAACAACTCCTTGTCCCCGAACTCGAATCGAGCTCCTTCCGCCGTGTACTCCAGCTGCATCAGTGCGATGGACTCCGGGGACGCTTCGATACTCATGTCTTCTACCCGGACATAGGATGGCCCCGATCCATCCTCCAGGTTTATCACAATGAAGTGTGGCTTGCGCTTGGAATCAGGTACGGTGACCAGGATTACATCCCGTTTGGCGGTTACCCGGATCCGCTCAGAAGTCCAGCTGAGCCCCGGTCGGATGTGCATGTCGAGCGCCTCGCGCAATGCGAACTCCTCCTCTTCCGAGTCCTTGACGCCCACAATGGTCCCGTCGTCGTCCACTCCCAGCAGGAGGTGTCCACCACCGGAATTGGCAAATGCCACGACTTCCTTGGCCAGGCGCTCCGGCTCTGGGACCCGACGCTTGAACTCCAGATGTCGTCCCTCGCCTCGAGCTACCAGTCTCTTGATATCGTCCAGCGTCATGCTTCCCGGGTTAATCAGCAAGTGGGATCGGATACAATCCACTCCTCCTGCTTCGCGCTTCTCATCATCAACTTGCGAACCGCTGCTTCAGGAGGCACATTTTCAAAAAGTATCGAGTGCACGGCAGCGGTAATGGGCATCTCGACGTTCATGATCCGGGCTAGTTCCATGACGGATTGGGTCGTGCGAACGCCTTCGGCCACCATGGTCATGTCGGCCTGCACTTCCTGAAGTGATTTGCCCTGCCCGATGGCAAACCCGAGGTTGCGGTTGCGGCTCAATGTGCTCATGCACGTCACAACCAAATCCCCGATGCCTGCCAGCCCCCCGAACGTGCCTTCGTTGGCTCCCAGCGCCACGCCGAGACGTTTGATCTCGGCAAGTCCACGCGTCAGGATGGCAGCTTTGGCGTTGTCGCCATAGCCCACGCCGTCTGAGATCCCTGCAGCGATGGCCAGGACATTCTTTACCGAACCGGCAATCTCCACACCTTTGAGATCCGTGTTGACGTACACCCGCAGCGTGGGAGTCATGAAGATGTCCTGGACCCGGGCAGCCGTTGGGGCACACAACGAAGAGGCCACGACGGTGGTTGGCGCTTTGCGTCCGACTTCTTCGGCATGGCTGGGACCGTACAGAACGGCCACCTGAGTCGGGGAAAGTCGGTCAAAAACGTCCAGCAGGACCTGGGAAGTGGTCATGAGGGTACCATTTTCGATTCCCTTGGCCACGGAAACCACGAGCAACCCCTCTGATTGCCATTCCCGCACGCGCTCGGCAACGGCTCGAACGCCCTGGGAGGGAACGGCAATCAGCCAACATGTCGCATCCTCCACTGCCTCTGCCAAATCCTCCGTGATCAGGATCGACTCGGGAATGTGGAGTTCGGGCAGATAGGCCACATTGCGTCGTTCGGACCGCATGACATCGGCCGCTTCCGCCCTCCGCACCCAGAGACGCACCTGGTGGCCTGCCTTAGCCAGGCTGACGGCCAGGGCGGTACCCCAGCTGCCTGCACCAATTACTGCTACCTTTTCGGAGTTGACTTCCACATGTGTGGGGACGGGCCCCGGACGGTCGATGAACAAGTTGACGGGCTGGGTCGGTGGATCAGATTTCCCCCCGGCCCTTCATTCCTCTCGCTGGCCTGAACGTAGGTATCCTGCTTTCTGATCCGGTCAGAAGACGTTGGATGTTGCTTCGATGCGCCAGGAAGATCGCCGTGGCCAGTCCAAGGCTGAAAACGAATACTGAAGCATCCAGCCCTTCGGCGTGCAGGACGTACTTCTTTATGGCAATGGCTGTGGGATATGTCAAGGTGGCCGTCAATGAGGCCAGGGAGACGTATCGGGAAAGCAGGAGTACCAGCGCAAACACGCTGAGGGTGAGCAGCATGACGCCCGGCGTGAGGGCCAACAGCATCCCGGCTGTGGTGCTGACGCCCTTACCTCCCCGGAAACCGGCCCAGACAGGGTACATGTGTCCGATAACGGCGATGACACCCGCCATGAGGCGAATCACGGAATCCACCTCCCAGAACCCAAGCCCTCCCGGCAGCGCGTCGATCCGGATGGTGGCAATTACACCGGCCGCAAGCAACCCCTTGCCGAGGTCGAACAGGTAGACGATGATTCCGGCTTTCCACCCCAGCACCCGGAAAGTGTTGGTCGCGCCGGCATTGCCGCTGCCGTGGGCGCGAAGATCTATCCCGTAGGCCAGTTTCCCCACCCACACACTGGCCGGGATGGACCCGACGAGATAACTGAGGACAAGAATGAGCGCGACCGACAGCATGATGATCTACCCTATGGGCCATCAGTGGGGGACAGCGGCAACACGTCGACAGGCCTGATGACGGGTTGGCGCGCGGCAAGATACGGTCATCAGGGGACTACCCTGCAAGGGGCCCCATCTTTCCCTCAGCGTTGGGACTTTCCGACACTTCCAATGACCACAGGCTGGGCGTCCAGGGTGGCGCCCATGACTCCTTCCACCTCGCCGGGTGGAACCACGGCAATCATTCCGATGCCCAGGTTGAAGGCCGAGCGCATGTCATCTTCCGGAACGTCACCCAATTCCTGGATCAACCGGAAAATGGCCGGGCGATCCCAGGAGGCGTAGTCCACATCAACGGCCAATCCTTCAGGCATGATGCGTTTGGCATTACCGGGAATACCTCCGCCCGTTACGTGCACGAGGCCCCGGGTATCGAATCCGTCCTTGAGGATCCGAATCTCTGTCAGGTAGGACCGATGGATGGCCAGGAGGGCGTCGCCAACAGAAACTCCTCCCAGTGCCTCCGGGTAATCATTCACATCGAAACGGGTCAGTAGCACGCGGCGGGCCAGGCTGTATCCGTTCGTGTGCAGCCCGGTGGAAGGATATCCGATCAGGACGTCCCCTTCTTCGATCCGACTGCCGTCAATGATGCGGTCCCGATCCACGACCCCGACGATGGTTCCAGCAAGGTCATATTCGCCCGCACCATAGATGTCGGGCATCTCTGCGGTTTCGCCACCGATGAGTGCGCATCCGTTTTCCTTGCAGGCTACGGCGAATCCTTTCACGACATGGTATGCCGTGTCCTGATCCAGCTTTCCGGTCGAGAAATAGTCGAGGAAGAACAACGGCTCCGCACCGCATACAGCGATGTCATTCACACAATGGTTCACCAGGTCCTGGCCCACGGTGTCATGCCGCTCCATGGCAAACGCCACTTTGAGCTTCGTCCCCACGCCGTCCACGGACGATACCATGACAGGGTCGTTGTAGGCCCTCCAATCCACCCGGAAGAACGCGCCAAAAGCACCGATATCCGTCATCACGCCATCGGTAAATGTCTGCCGGACAAGCGGCTTGATGCGGTTCACCATGGCCTCGCCGGCTTCAACGTCGACGCCAGCGTCTTTGTACGTGGTCATGAGATTGGGGGTTATCGGTCTGGATTGCGGATCAGTAGGGACCGTCAGGTGCTTTCCGGTCGGCGGTCGCTGCGACTCGCCGAAGCACTTGGCCATGTCAAAAGGTAGGACGCAGTCCCCTTTCCCGTTGCAGAAAGCGGATGAAAATAAGCTTCTGTCCGACCCCGCCTCAGGCCGGATCGCCATTCTCCGCATCCCAGGACCGTACCCACGGTGCCTGATCCTTGGACAGGAAGGCACGTACCCCAGCCAGGCAGTCCGCACTGCGACGGGCATCAGCGTTTGCCCTTTCGGCCAATTCCATATCCGGCACGCGAAGACCGGTGGACATCGCGCCAAGCAGGGCTTTGGTGCGAGCCACCGCTTCTGAAGATGTATTCCGGGCCACCGACTCCGCCATTTCTCGGATGACGCCGTCGATCTGCTCTTCCTCCACGGCCTTGGAAATCAGGCCCATGGACACCGCCTCCTCGGCTTCGATCAGCCGCCCGGTCAGCAGCAGGTCCCGCAAATGGCTTTCTTTCAGCCGCAGCTGCAGCAGAACAGAAACAAGCGCTGGGACGAAGCCGATCCCGACTTCAGTAAACCCGAAGCGGGCCCTGCGGACGGCCACTGCCATGTCGCAGGCCGCCACCAGTCCGGATCCACCGGCGATGGCGTGCCCATTCACGCGGGCAATGATCACCTTTGGCGACAGACGCATGGTCTGGAAGAGGCGGGACAGTGCACGGGAATCTTCGAGGTTGTCATCATCGGAGGCATCGGCCAGCGCGGCCAACGCCTCGAGGTCGGCACCAGCGGAAAAGGTCGGGCCAGCACCGGTGAGGACGATGACCCTCACAAAGTCGTCGCTTCCCAGGGCCCGGAACACGCGGTCCAGTTCAAGGACCAGGGAACGGTCCAGTGCGTTGCGTTTTTCCGGCCTGTTCAGGGTCACGGTGACGATCCTTCCGTCCCTGCTGTGTTCAATACTTACCATGCAATCAGGTAGCGTTGGATGCCTGAAGCACCGATTCAATGAGGAAGTTGCAACCGCGCAGCTCGGCCGCGTTGAGCCGTCCAAGGATCCGGAACCGGTTTCCTTGCGCCTCGGCCCGATCTTCGGTCAGGATATGACTCACGGTGTGGATATTCGCCATGTCGAACAGGGCCAGCGCCCCACTCGTTCCGTCCGGCACGGGCGTCAGCCCGTCTTCCGGATCGATGACCTCAAACCGCATCCAGGGCGGCGCAACGAACCATCCGTCTGCATCCGTCCAGCATTGGGAAAGCAGTTCGGCCATGCCGTATTCCGACATCACCCGGTCCTCGGGAACGTCGAACCCTCCGGCCAATCGAGCATGCAATTCCTGCCGCCCGATTTCCCTTCGATGGGTCTTCATGCCCCCCGTTTCGATGATGGTGCTCCCCGTAGGGAGAGAAACGTTCCCGCCTTCCATCAGATCGAGCATTCCGAACGCGGCGCCGAACAGGA
>JAQCDI010000254.1 GCA_027620595.1 Bacteroidota bacterium
GTGGTCGATTCGGCCTATGAGACCCGGCATGAGCTGCAAGGTCACGAGCGTGAGCAGGAATCCGAGGCTGGTCTGCATCTGGAGGGCGGTGCCTACATAGCGTTGGTCCGCAAGCTCGGATACGGCGGCCGAGAACTGGGCCGAATCGGCCACGACAGCAAAGCCCCACAGCAGGCACACCGCAACGAGCAGCCAGGGCTGGTGGAAGACGAAGCCCACCAGGACGCAGCACGCGCCGGAAATGGCCAGCGCAACGGACGTGATGCGCGTACGGCCGAACCGGTCGGCGTAGATGCCGGCCAGCCAGGAGCCCAATCCGCCGGCCAAGAAGATGCCGAATGCGGCAAAGCGGGCCGACCGGACAGGGAGGCCCGCCTCTTCAAAACTGACGAGCAGCGCAATGGGCGCCCAGGCCCACATGGCATAGAGCTCCCACATGTGGCCGAAGTATCCGAAGTTGGCCAGCCGCGTGGCCTTGTTGGTCAGACCTGCAGTGGCGTGGCGCCAGGAGAAGGCGGCCGCCTTGCCCAGATTCGGGCCGGACCGGACGAACAAGACGCAGATGGCGGCGGAAACAACGGCCTGCAACGATATGCCATAGAGCACGAAACGCCACGGCGGTATACCCGCAGCATCGGTGGCCAGGGCATTGAGCAGGTGAGGCATCCCAGAACCGATGGTCACGGCGCCCACGACCATCCCGATCCACTTGCCACGATCCAATGATGTCCACGACGCGATGACCTTCATGGCGGGTGGGTAGACACCTGCCATAGCCACCCCGGTCAGGAAACGGAACACGAGCGCCATCTCGGGGCCGTTGGCCGCCAGAGGGATGCCGGCATTTACCACGGCGCCGAACAGAGCGCTGGCGGCCATCAGACGGTTCGCCCGGATCTTGTCCGCCAGGTTCAGGATGGCGCTGCCGAGCGCTCCGACCACGAAGCCGATCTGCACGGACATGGTCATCCACGCCTGCATCGTGCCCGAAAGACCCCATTCGGCGGTCAGCTGCGGAATGACGGCCGACGCAGAGAACCAGAGCGACAATGCCAGCAGCGTTGCCAGGGCCAGGAAGGCCATGGTCACCGGTTTGGAGGGCAATGACGTGGAATCGGGCAATGCGACAGGAAGTGGGTTCGCCCGAATCTACACCGCTCCAATCAGCCGCGCTTCTGGATGACGGTGTCGATGACGGTTGGGCCAGTCAGGATCCGGTGCACCGGGCATTTACCGGCAATGACGCCGATCCGCTCCATCTGCTCCTCGTCGAGCTCCTTGCCGTCGATCGTGATCTTCATTTGGATGTAGTCGAAGAGGCCTTTCGTGCCCTCTGGCAGCTCGCCGTCGTACTCATCCACGCGTTTGCGCTCGTGATGCAGCTCTACTTCAACGCCCTGCAGGGGCCATTCCTTTCGCTCGGTGTACACCCGAAGCGTGATGCCCGTGCAGGCGCCGAGGGCCGAGAGCAAAATGCCGACGGGCCGGGGTCCTTCGTCCGTTCCACCGACGCTGAGGGGTTCGTCCGCCACCATGTGGTGGTGATCCACTTTCAGGTCCGTGCGGTAGCGGTAGGACTTGAGCGAGGTTTTGGCGGTGTAGGGAGTGTGTTCAGCTTCGGACATGGCCTTCCGGGGTTGGTTACGGGCGAACCTACGGGACATCGGGCAAAGCCGGTGTAGGGCCTTCCTGCACGTAGTTCGATGAAATCGCTTTTCCCTTACTGCCTTGATTCAGGGCAACAGGCCGTCACCGCGTCAGAATGCCCTGCACGGCCAGGAGCCGGTCCGTCTGCAGGCGGATGTCATCGTAGTAGACGAGCGCCGTGAAGAGGTTCTCCAGTTGCGGCATGCCCGTATCGAGGGAGCGCTGCATGAGCGGGTCGCCCGAAACATACCGGTATTCGTGTTCTCCCTCCTTGACCAGGATATCCCCTTCGTACCACCCTTCTTCCGCATTCCACGTCAGCGTGTTGCCCGAACGTGGTTGCCACCCTGAGAAACTGCCTACGACCCCGATACGACCCGATGCCGCCTGCCGAGAAGGTGGGACCAGCCGCAGCCGCACCTTGACGTACTCCGCTTCGTAATCGGGTTCGCCCCTGAATCCCTGTGCGCTGCGGATGCGGGGTTGGCCATTGAGGAACGGGGCCGCGGTCGAACCGCCCAGCTCGGCAAGGTCCGGTTCTATCCATACCTGCCAGGGAATGCGACCGCGGTCCACGCGCTCCACTCGGCCACCCGGACGGGCATCAGCCAGGTTCAGGTGGTACGGTACGGGCAGTGGAACGAAGGTATCCCTCGGCTCCAGGTAGAAGATCAGGTCCGGACTGGCTTCAAGGGTCGGCCGCTCGGTGCATCGCATTTCGCGGTAGAGGGCATCGCGCAGGAAACAGACACTGTAGTCGAACACCCCCGTGGTCGGGTCCGAGGGTCGGAAGCGCAGGAACGGTTGAAGCGAGGAGAATTGCCTGCCGGCAACCAAAATGTTGTCGATCCGAAGGTCTACAGGCACTGACTGTTCGGTTACGAAGAAGGCGCGTTCGAACAGCACGGCATCCTCGTTCCCGGATTCGTGCACGCGAAGGATGTAGTTGCCGCTCAGACGGAATTCGATGGTGCTGTTCGGAAAGGAGTACTCGTAGTGGGTGTACTCGACGTTCGTCGATCGGGAGGAACGGTACTCGAGGATGTCGTCCCGATGGAAGCGGGCCATGAACTCGGCCGGAATCAGATCCCGCTGCCACGTGCGATCCGCATGGTAGAAGGTGATGGAAAGCGGCCGACCTCGGGCCGCCAGGAGATCAAAAGCCAGCCGAAGGGGCAGCCCTTCCCCCATCTGCACGATGGGAAGCGCGTTCTCTCCGGTACCAGCGTGCAACTGGACGGACGCTACAAGGGAGTCGTCCGGCGCAAGGGTCAGTCCTTCCGGTGTCCGTGGAGCCGGTCGACGTTCGGAAGCTTCTTCCGTGGCCGCACATCCCACAAGAAAGGCCGAAACGACGAGGAGGCCGCATATCGACCGAAACAACGTCATGGGGCCTGCAGGATGTGGTAAACGATACCTACGGAGAAGACTTCCTTGAACTGGAATCGACGGCTGACGTCATCGTCCCGCAGCACGGCCCAATCCACGTTGAATTGCAGCCAGGAATTGACCTTCATGGCCAGCGTATTCTCCCAGAGAAGGTCCGGACTTTCGGGTTTGTTGAAGGCGGCGAACAGGCCCACCGTGGATTTCAGGTGGACGTTGGCGAAAATCTCCTTGTCAAAGTCCGTGTAGGCTTCGAGGCCAATTTCGACACGCACCGTCTCGTCGATATCCATGTTGTAGAGCTCGCGGAGTCGCTCAATCAGGACCACCGTCTGCTTACCCCCCAGACCCACGCGCTGGGTGATCCAGGGACGATGTGTGTAGGTCATACCCAGAGCCTGCGTAAACACGCCCGGAGACATGAGGTCCGACACCTTCTGTGGCAACGGCCGCTTCACCTTGAACTGGTTCTTGTCAAAGTTGTAACCCGGCGCAAACTGGGTGCGGGCCCGGAAGGACACCGTGGGGCTCAGTTTGTCGAGCGAGCCGTCTCCCGTGTACCGGTAGGTGGCCGTGAGGCGGATGATGTCCTCGGCCTTGCGGAAGTCCAGCGTGTCCTGCTTGACCATGCCGAAAGCCTGACGCGACTCGTACAGTTGGTTCCAACCACGACTGGTGCGCTCCCATTTTCCATCCAGACCACTGGAAAAGGCCAGGGTATTGACCCCCCCTTCGGCCCAGTTCTGGAAGCTGGCCTGCGATCCGGCCAGTTTGGCTGTCAGGTCTGATTTCCATGCAGCCGGATTTGCGGGTGGAGCTTCGGCTTCCTGGGCCAGGGAGGGTCGGGCGAGCAACAGCGTGAAAAGGGCCAGCAGCAGGCCCCGAAGGATTCCGGACATGGTTCGTCGGATTTCGGGATGGGTGAAGAGCGTTGGATAGACGATCCCTTGCGGGGATGGTTTCCGCCATTTCCGGTCGGAAATGGCGGAAAAAGAAAAGGCCGCGCCATACGGCGCGGCCTTT
>JAQCDI010000007.1 GCA_027620595.1 Bacteroidota bacterium
CCCGGCGCCGATCACAGCGATGCGCAGCGCCCGGCTCCGGGCCGGCCGGGACACGATGCGCTCATACAATGGGATGTCGACGCGTTCGGCGTGGCGCTTGGAGGAGCGGGGGCGAACCGTCCCCAGGATCGGTTTCTCCGGGAAGAAGGACCGGTCCAGCAGTCCGAGGCACCACAGGATGCCGCCGTATGAATTCGGGTCCGATCCGTCGAGGGCATACCGGTGATTCAGGTCCAGCAGGAGATCCAGCGCCTCCTGCGGCGAGCGCGTCCAGGACAGGACGGCTTTACCCCACGTCATGCGCACGTTGTTGTGCAGTTCACCGTGGAGGAGGAGCGAGCGCTGGGCCAGATTCCAGAGGGGATCGCCCGTCTTCGAGCGCGCGAGGGATTCCCAGTCGTAAACGGCTTCCCGCGGGTCCTCCATGTGCTGCCGGAGCGTTTCCCGCGCCCAGTCCGGAAGGACCGAGACGGATTCGACATCGTCCTGATGCAGGCACAGGTTGAACGCCAGCTCGCGCCAGACGAGCAGTTCGTCGAGGAACTTGGCGGCGCCGTCCGACCCGTGCCGGGCCGCATCGCGGGCAATCCGGAAGGGTGAGACATGACCATGGTGCAGGTACGCACTCATGCGGCTTACGCCGCCCTCAATGACCGGATCGTTGCGTCGCTTGCCATAGGTCTTCATGCCGCCATCCAGGAAGTCTTCCCAGCGCGCGTATCCAGCCGCCGACCCTCCTCTCGTGTGCGGTACCGGAGCTACCGCATGGTCGATCCGGCATGCGGCCACCAGATTAGGAATGGGGATTGCCCAGTCCACCTCTCCTTGGACCGGTCCTTCCCAGGCGTCAGGGATCGTTTCACAAACCGGCCATTCGCGGTTCGCCCGTTCCAGTGCATCGAACTCGATGCGTCGGCGGAAATGGAATGCCCGGCTGTACCCTTTCCCTACGGATCGCATGGGTACGATGCAGGAGGCATCCACCCGCAGGATCGGCGCTTCCGTACGCGCTTCGAGTGCCTGCGTCCAACGTGGAAACGGAGGGGCTGGATAGTCCTCTGTTACCACTGCCGCGGCCTGCGCCATGAGCATGTGCAGCGGCCCCCGCCCGGAAGGATCGGTGGCCAGATGGAACGCGTGACGGATACCCCGCTCGGCCAATGCACGATGAACCTCGCGTGCGCCTTCCAGAATGAAGGTGTGGTGACGGTCGTTGTTGAACGCGTGCTTGCCGGCCAGTCCCTGATAGACCAACAGTGGTTTGTCCATCATCACGGACAGGTGACAGGCCACATCCAGGGCCGGGTTCTCGTGAGCCCGGACGGCATGATGCATCCAGTAGAGGACGAATTCGCCCTCTCCGGGTACACACCCGGGATCGACCAGGAAGGTGCGTTCCCGGAGGTGGATGGGAAGGGCGTCAATCAGGGGGTTCATCCAGATGTCGGTGAAACGGCGTAACCAAACCGTTCGAGTGAATACTTATGAACGATTTTGAATCGGATGTTGGGTGGAGTGCCCGCCGATTCCGTTACGCCTCTTTTCTCTGTAACCAGGAGGCACCCGACCTACACCGAAGAGCCCATCTTCACACCTGAGGACCGACCATGAGTGAGCCGAGCGCAATCGATTTCCGCACCTTTGGCGGCGACGGACATTCCCACGCCCACATCGTTTCTCCCTCGGCTGAGCCGCATCCAGTCGGGTATCGCCGGATCGACCATTACGCGGTGGACACGACCGAAGCCATTGCGGCCAATGTCCGCAGCATCCTGACGCAGATCGGCGAAGACCCCGAACGCGAAGGACTGCTCAAAACCCCCGAGCGCGTGGCGAAGGCACACCAGTTCCTGACTTCGGGCTATTCCCTGGATCCGAAAGCCATCCTGAGCAAGGCGCTTTTCCATGAAGAGTATGACGAGATGATCCTGGTCAAGGACATCGAGCTCTATTCGCTTTGCGAGCACCACATGGTCCCGTTCTTCGGAAAGGCCCACGTGGCCTATATCCCGGATGGCAAAATCGTGGGGCTGTCCAAGATTCCCCGGGTGGTGGACGTGTTCGCACGCAGACTCCAGGTGCAGGAGCGCCTGACGATGCAGATCCGGGATGCCATCAATGAAGTCCTGCAGCCCAAAGGGGTAGCCGTGGTCATTGAGGCCACCCACATGTGCATGGTCATGCGCGGCGTGCAGAAACAGCATTCTTCGACGACCACCTCGGCCGTCAGCGGTGCCTTACAGGAAGAGAAGACCCGCGCCGAGTTCATGCGCCTGATCAGCTAGTCCAGCCGTTCGAGCGTGGCGGCAATGGTGGCAAAGCCGTTGATCTCGAAATGCTCGATACGCAGCTCGTGCGCACCGCCGAGTTCCAGCTCGATCTGCTCCAGTTTGGGCGGATGGTACGTCCAGTCATCATGGATCACCTGTCCGTCGAGCCAGACACGCACGCCGTCGTCGCTCGTGAGGTCCAGACGGTAGCGGCCCTCGGGCACGTTGATTGACCCGGTGGACACCGTGGCAAAATGGTCCCGGCCCAGACCCGCGGCCGGTTCGCCGTACCACTGATAGCCCAGGTCTGTTGTCGTTTCCTCGAATACCGGTTCGCCCGCAATCAATGCCTGGAAGGCGTCAAATTGCTCCCGGGGATCGGTCTCCGGCGTGTAGTTGAACATCTTGACCGACCACTCGATGGGCACGAAGAAGTAATCGTATCCGAAGGCGAACGGTTCTCCGGAGGCGGTCGCGTTTCCGAACCGGTCCGTGACGTCACCTCCGATGAGTTCCAGCCGGATGCGGATGTCCACCACATCGTCCTCGGTGCGACGAATGGTCAGCCGACCCGGCACCTCGCCGGAATCGGCCGACATCCAGGCCACGCCGCTGGTCTCGATGACCCGCCATTGGCCTGCAGGGCCCACCAGTTCGAACTCCTGCTCCACCTGCTTTCGTGGGGAGCGCGGCCACAGGACCGGTGAGCGGAAATCCACCGGTCCCCATTCGTCCACAAGGATGTATTCCCTCGTCTGGAAGGCGTCTTCCGGCCGGCGCACCGGCTGTGCGTCCGGCATCGGCATGGGCGGATTGGCCGGCATCACCGTGAACTCCCGTTCCCGCTCGCGGCCGAACAGGCCGTCATTCCACGCGCCCGACGACCCCCCGACAGGCAAATCTCCGGCGTGCTCGTACTCGGGGAAGGCGTTGCCGCCCACTTCAATCGCATTGCCGTCCACGACCTCGATGTTACTGAAACCCCGGAAGGTGTTGTTGCGCACCGTGACGCTGTCGGCAGCGCGGATCTGGAGCGGGCGACCCACACCTGCAAACGTATTGCCGGAGATGGTCAGGTCCTGGCTGCGCACGTCCCGGCTCTCCGAATAGCCCCAGTCGGCCGGCTGCTCGGCCCGGGCCCAGGCGAAGATGCCCAGGTCTCCGCCCTTGAAATGGTTGCCCTGGATGGTCACATCCTGCGTGTGCTCGATGGCAATGTGCTCGTCGTTGTCCTCGAAGACATTGTCGATGATGGCCGTGTCGTACGAGTATCCGCCCCAGATGCCATGCCAGCAGCCGCGCATCACGTTCTTCTCGATGTGGTTGCGGCTGAACGTGACCTCGATGCCATTGGTCGGGGCATACGAGAAGTCGTTGGCGTAGATCAGGTTGTCGTTGCACCCCCCGATGCCGGTGTCCATGGTTTCCTGCCCGGCCCAGAGGAAGAAACCATCCCCCGAGTGGGTGGCCGAATTGTAGGCGAACCGGTTCTCGTTTGACTGTTCGTAGAGCAGGATGGCTGCCGAATCCTGGCCCCGGTTGTAGACGCCGTGGCTGTATCCGCGCACGTTGAAGTCCAGCCGGTTGTGCATGACCCGGTTGCGGCTCGAGCGGTACATCCCGATGCCGAGCGACGAGTTGTAGGTGATCTCGTTGTTGTAGAACAGGCCGTCATTGACCTCCGTCATCAGGATGCCGTTCTGGCCGCCGGTGACTCTGACGTGGTCCACCTGGGCCCCATCAGCGCGACGCAGGTAGATGGCCGCTCCATAGCGCATCCACTCATCCTGCTCGTTCTGGTGGTAGGACATCCAGTCGTCGAGGTGCTCGCGTTCGATGATCGACTTGAGGCGCTGCCGCCAGTTGTAGGAGAAATCAGAGCGCGTGATGTGGATGCCCGGGGTATCCGTGGCCCAAAGCCCGAGTTTGTACCCCTTCACCACGGCGTTGCGGATCACGATACCCGTACCGTTTTCCACACGGATACCCGTTCCGGAGAACGTATCCGGCGACTGTCCCGGTTCGCCCCCGTCCAGGATGGCGCCTTGGAAATCCAAGACAATGCTGTCTCCCCGGATTATGATGGCGCCGGTCGAATCGGCCGGAATGCGGTAGTGCCCGGGCGCGATGGTGGTGGATTCGGTAATCACCATGCCGGGGGTGAGCGGCACGGTGTCCTGGGCGGTTGCCAGGCCGACAGTCAGGCACGTAACGGCAATCAGAAGGGCAGCGCGCATCGTCCTCGGGGGTGGATTCCATGGAGCCCGAAGTTCGGGACTTCCGCACTTGGATGCTCGGCTGGAACGTCGGCAGGCGCCAGGCGCCTGCTGCTCCGGTTCCTTATGTACTGAGTGGTACAACTCGATACATAAGTCAATTCATAAGGGCCAGCGTAACCCCGTCCACTCCCACCCGACACTCATTCACCGGTCCAGTCGGGGTTGGGAGTCGGCATGACGGCGTCCACATCGGTTCGCCATGCCTGTAATATGCGCCGCAGCGAATCGGCCAGCACCGGCTGTGTGGCCGAGAGGTCGTCGCGCTCACCTTCGTCTGCATCCAGGTCGTACAGCTCGAGCGCACCGGTTTCGAAATCCTCTATCAGCTTGTACGAACCGCTGATGACGGCGCCGCCGGGGCGGACGCCGTTGGAATGGTAGTGCGGGAAGTGGAAATACAGGGGCCGCTCGTCCAGCGCAGCAGAGGCCAGGCTGCGGCCGTCGACTGCCGGTACAGGCAACCCGGCCAGATCGAGCAGCGTGGGCATGATGTCCACGGTGGACGCGGCGTCATGCCGCAGACCGCGAGCGCCGGAGCGGGGGTCGAACACGATGAACGGAATCCGGATACCGCCTTCATAAAGGAACGCTTTGCCGGCGCGAAGCGGCCTGACCGAGGTCGGGCCCGCCCGACCTCGTTGCGCGGTCGAAAGCCCCCCGTTGTCGGAAACGAAGGCCACAATCGTGTTGTCGGCCACTCCCGTTTCCTCCAGGGCGGCCAACAGCCAAGCCATGCTCTCGTCTGTGCTGCGCATCATGGCCGCATAGTCGGCACGATCCTGACAGATGCGGGTGGTGGAGCGCACCGGATCGTCCTCGAACGGCTCCGCCGGGCACAGGCCCAGCGCGTCGAGTCGCGCCTGCTCCTCGGCCTGATACGCGGGTTTGGCCTGGATGGGCGTGTGGATCGAGTAGTGCGAGAGGACCAGGAAGAACGGTTCGCCCGCATGATCCTCCACAAAGGAAATCGCCTCGTCCGTGAGCCGGTCGGTCAGGTATTCGCCTTCCTCGCCGTCCTCAAGGTCAGGGACATCCCAGTAGGACCCTCCATCACGCTTGTAGGGCCAGAAGTACGAGGCCGGATGCCCGGCCGCATGGCCGGCCACATTCAGGTCGAACCCCTGATCCTGGGGCAGGAATCCTTCCCCGCCCAGGTGCCATTTGCCCACGAAGCCGGTGGCGTAGCCGGCCGCCTTGAAGTGCTCGGCAATCGTAGTTTCCTCGAGCGGCAATTGGTACCGGTAGTCAGCCTGGAGCAGCTGGCCTTTCGCTTCGCCACCGATCCAGTTGGTGATATGCAGCCGGGCCGGATGTTGTCCGGTCATCAGTGCCGAGCGGGTGGGGGAGCAGACCGGGCTGTCGGCATAGAAACGGGTGAACCGCAGGCCCTCATCGGCCAGCCGATCCAGGGTCGGAGTCTGGTAGGCCTCACTTCCCGTGACGCCAAGGTCTTTCCAGCCCAGGTCGTCGATGATGACGAGGACCACATTCGGCGGGGGAGTGGGCGCACAGGACGCCATCAGCAGCGCCAGGAGGGGAAGAAGTCGTTTCATGCGTCGATGGGGATCAATCGGCCATCCTCGATGCGATAGCCATTGCGGATTTCTTCGTTGGTCTTGCCCTGGGCCACCAACCGGGCCAGGTCGGCGCGAAGGGTGGCTGCCTGGGTGATGTCCCTAAGCGAGATGCGGTCCAGCTCCACAATGGACGCGGTATGCAGCTCCCGGCGCTGCGCCTCGACCGCCGACAGGGCGGCATCGTTGAGGAAGTCGGCATCCGCATTCGGGGGCAGATCATGCACATCGAAGGTCATGTCCGCCTCGATCACATCGGCCACCTGTCCGAGGGTCAGGGTCGTCGGGTCCGCAGCCAGCCGTACGCCACCTCCCGACCCACGCCGGGTTTCCACGATGCCGGCACGTGCAAGACTGGCCACGAGTCGTCGGACGACCACAGGATTCGTGTCCAGTCGCTTGGCCAACGAAACCGAGGTATGCGAGGTATCCGGCTCGGCAGCGAGCAGGATGAGCAGGTGCAGGGTCGATGCGTACTGGGTGGAAGCCATGCCATAATGTAACCGATCCTGTTACATTGGCAAGCCTTTTCAGGCGCTACGGAGCCTTTCCCGGCTCAATTCGTGAACAGCCGGGGCTTGTCCTCTTCGACGATCTCGATGTCCTGCACGGCGAACCACGATTCGCCCTCCATGCCGGCGCTGTTCTTGTAGGGCGTCTCCGGATCCCCGGTGTCGATGTCCACGACGAACACGAGGTCCTTCTTCATGCCCTCGGCCACTTCGACGCTTTCGGCCACATCGGCCACACGTCCGGTGATGCTGCCCACGGCAATGCCTTCCCGGCTGTAGAGATGGACACGGACCTGTTTTCCGATCAAGTGATACATGGACAGAAGGGCTGGATGGGGGCCTGTGGCGGGTACGAACGCGCACCGGTGGAACGTTGGAGCCACGAAGGGGATTCATGGCGCCCCCATACGTTCCGCACGCCCTATTTTCGTTCCGGTCGAACCCTGATTCCCATCTGCATGCTCGTTGCCCACCCTTTTACCGCACGGATCGCCCGATTTCTGGCCATCGCCGGGTGCGTGTGCCTGTGGGTCGTGCCGAGCAGGGCGCAGGTGGCCCTGAGGGGGACGGTGGTGGACGCCGTGGATGGCCAACCGCTGCCCCACGCCACGGTGCAGTTGGCCGGCTCCATCCGGGGAACGGTATCCAATGCGCAGGGTCAGTTCCTGATCACGCTTCCCGGGCTGCCCGCCACCCTTGAGGTGCGCTACATCGGGTATCAGAGTCAGCGCGTCGAGGTCAGCGAGCGGGACCTGGCAGGCATCCAGATCCGGATGGAGCCGGCCCTGCTCGAGCTTGACGAAGTGGTGGTGTCCGGAGCGAATCCGGCCGAAGCCATGGTGCTGAGGGCCATACAGGCACGGGACCGTATGCGGCAGCACGTGAGCGGCACCTACGCGGATGTCTATACGCGCTTCCTGCTCTATTCCGATTTCGACCTGGTGCAGATGAACGAGAGCGTCAGGGCAACCTGGTGGAGCCCGACGGGTGGGCACCGCGAAGTGGTGCGCGCCGAACGCGTCCAGCCCGTGCGCAGCGGGACATTCCGGTTTGCCCAGCCCCTTCCCGTGCCCAATTTCCTGGACCCCGATGTGCTGGTGCTGGGTGCCCGCTATGCCGGTCCTCTCCATCCCGATGCGCTGGAGCTGTACCAGTTCACCCTGGGCCCGACGCGCGAGTACGACGGTCGGCGCGTGATGGAGATCTTCTTCTTTCCCCGCAATCCTACGCTTCCAGCCTTCAGCGGCTCGATGGCCCTCCTGGACTCCACCTGGGCTGTCCTGCAGGTCAATGCCCGCCCGTGGCCCGGCACGGATGTCATTCCGCCCGTGCAGACCCACGATATCGTGATCGAGGAGCGCTTCATGTCCATCGGGGATACGCTGTGGGTACCCCAGAGCGTGGTGGTGCAGGGTTCGGTTACGTTCGGCCGGGCCGGGGTGGGCTATCCGCCAGCCCGCTACCAGCAGATCACCGGCCTGTCCCTGCACGTGGTCAACCCACCCGTTCCGGATTCCCTGGCCCGCCCCGGCCCGGCCGAAGTGCGGGACCCCATGCTTCCCTACAACAACGATCTCTTCCGCCGCAATCCTTCCTACATCCCGGCCACGCCGCTCGAGGCCGAACAGATTGCCACGATGGATCCCACGATGACCCTGCACCGCGCGTTCAGGGGAGAGGGGCTGTTGGCCAGCTACACGGCTGTCGACGTGACCGAGGATACCGAGCCGGGTGAAACGTCGACCAACCCCCGACTGGACCTGGCCACCCGTATCACCGGTGGTGACTGGTTCTGGTACAACCGGGTGGACGGCTGGCACCCGGGAGCGGGGTACGGTGGCGGGATCGGGGACGGGGGACTGTGGCGCGTCTCCGGCGGGTATTCCATCGAACGACGACGCCCCACGTACAAGTCCGAGGTGAGCGTTCCGTGGCAGCTGGGACCGGTGCGGGGGTTCGTGGGTCTGCAGGCCCTCGACGCCACTGCTGTGGTGGCGCGCGCCGAAGGGCTGGGTCGTTTCGTGCCTGGCATGGCCACCTATCTCGGCTGGGATGACCTCTACGATTACTACGCCCTGCGCAAACAGCGCATGAGTCTGGATGTGGCCATGGGACCCCTTCCGGCCCTTGTGTCGGTCCGGCTCAACAACGAGCGGCATCGCTCACTGGAAAAGCTCAGCGATTTCAACGGATGGCTGTTCCGGAATGTGCAGCGGGAGAACCCATCCATCGTGGAAGGGCATCTGCGCTCCACCGAGGTGGGGCTTCTGGTGGGAGACAGGGAACGTGTTTCTCTCGATCTGTCCTGGGAGCAGTCCCCGGGATGGCATCTTGCGTCCGATTTCCGGTTTACCCGTCTTGACGCCCGTGCCACGGCCCGGACCACGACATTCTACCGCCGCCGGAGCCGGCCCAACTGGATGCGGGTCACCGTTCTGGGAGGCACGAGCGATGGGTCGTTGCCCGTTCAGCGCCAGTTTTCCATGAGCGGTTCCGCCGGACCCTTTTCCGAATTCGCCGGATTCCGCTCACTGCCCAATGGCCGTTTCCTGGCCGACGAACTGCTCGGCATTTTCTGGGCCCATGACTTCACGACGGCACCCTTCGAAAAACTGGGTCTCTGGGGCCTGGCTGAGCGCGGCTGGGGTCTGCATGTATTTGGGGGCCATGCCTTTTCGTCCGATCCCGATCTGGGCACCTTCAACGGGCTGCACCATGAAATGGGCGTCGGCTTGTCCTACCCGTTCGGCTTGCCCTTCCGCTTGGATGTGGCCCACGGTTCGGCCGGCGGCTGGTATCTCAAGTTCGGACGGCCGCTGCGGTAGGTTTCTGGCACAAACGATCGGATCACGTACATTGGCGGCCTCATCCGACGCCCTTCCTGTTGTACCCATTCGATCTGCCCGGAATCATGACGCGTGTCCGAATGCTCCTCGCCTTCCTGTTCCTTTTTGCCCTCGTGGCCCCTGTCCACGCCCAGGAAAAGGAAGAAGTCCCGGCCGATTCGGCCAAGGCCAAAATCGACGAAAAAGCCGATCTACCCCTCAAACCGGAGCGGTGGCTGACCTACACCGCCAACGAAGGCTCCTGGATATCCGTGGACGTCAGCCCGGACGGCACGCAGATTGTCTTTGATCTGCTCGGGGACCTGTGGCTTCTGCCCATCGAGGGTGGCAAGGCCGATACGCTGACCACCGGCATGGCCTATGACTCCCAGCCCCGGTTCAGTCCTGATGGCAAGACGGTCATATTCAAGTCCGACCGCAGCGGCGGCGAGAACATCTGGACCATCGACGTGGCATCCGGTGAGACCAAACAGCTCACAAAGGGCAATGCCGACCACTACGAGTCGCCCGAATTTGCCCCTGATGGCGAGTATTACCTGTTCTCGAAAGGCAGCGGCCGTTTCGGGTCATCGGCCATCTGGATGGCCCATCTCGACGGTGGCTCCGGCAAGTCCATCATCGGAAGCACCCCAGCCGAACACGCCCTCGGCGCCGCCTTCAGCGCAGATGGTCGGTACATCTGGCACACCATCCGGCAGGGTCAGTGGCAGTACAACGCCATGCTGCCGCAGATGCAGCTGCTGGTCTACGATCGGGAGACCGGTCAGACCTTCAGCCGCTCCTCGCGCTACGGCTCCGGCATGCGCCCCACGCTCTCTCCCGACGGCAACTGGCTGGTCTACGCCACCCGGCATGAGGACGAGACAGGGTTGATCCTGCGGGACCTGAACACCGACGAAGAGCGCTGGCTGGCCTATCCGGTCCAGCGGGACAATCAGGAGGGACGTCCGCCCCGGGACATCATGCCCGGCATGTCCTTCACGCCGGACAGCAAGGCGTTGATTGCCTTCTACGGCGGCACCCTCTGGCGGATACCTGTCGATGGGTCGCCCCAACAGGCCATCCCTTTCGAGGCCGATGTAAACCTGCCCATCGGCCCCGAACTGGCCTTCACGTATCCCATCGAGGATGCCGAGACCTTCACGATCCGCGAAATCCGCGATCCGGCCATGTCGCCGGATGGATCGACCCTCGTTTTCACGGCCCTCGACAAGGTCTACGTCATGGCCTGGCCTGACGGGGAGCCTCGCCGACTGACGGAATCGACTGCCATCGAAGCGCAGCCCGCGTTTTCTGCAGATGGCAAATGGGTGGTCTGGGCCACCTGGGATGGCCACAATGGTGCCCTGTGGAAGAAGGAGGTCAACGGCCGACGGGCTGCGGTTCGCTTGACCACGGAAAACGGGATCTACCAGAATCCGGTGTGGGCCCTGCACCACGACAGGATCGTGGCCACCGTGGCGCCCGCCATCAATTTCCGCACCGAGTCGGGCAGTTCGGCCACGGACCTGATCTGGATTCTGGCAGCCGGCGGAGAACCCATGCGCATCGGACCCAACCGCTGGAGTGGCATCCATTTCGTGCAGAATCAGCCGGACCGGCTCTATGGAACGCGCGCCAGCGAGGGCCTCGTTTCGTTCCAGTGGGACGGTACGGACGAGCGCTCGCACCTGAAGATCAGTGGCCAGACGGCATCGGGCGCCACGAGCCCGCACCGGCCGAGCCAGATCTGGATGGCGCCCAAAGGGGACCTGGCCATGGCCGAGATCAACAACGAGGTCTATGTGGTCACGGTCCCGATGCTCGGCGGCGAGGCCCCGTCCATCTCGGTGGCCAATCCCTCGGGAGCCGCCTTCCCGGCCTGGCAGCTCACCGACATCGGTGGGCAATTTCCCTCCTGGGGAGGAGATGGGCGAACCGTGCACTGGGCCATCGGCAATGCGTTCGTGACGTATGACCTGGACGAGAAGGAGCGCATTGACGAGATCCGCGAGGCCGAGAAAGAGGACGCCGACGAAGCCGAACAAGAGGATGAAGGCGACGCTGAAGAAGAAGAGGAGGACGAGGGCACGCCCGAGTACAAACCGGACGAGCGCCGCATCAAGATTGAAGCCCGACGCGACATCCCGCGTGGAACGATCGTGCTCGACGGCGCCCGCATCATCACCATGGACGGCGACGAGGTGATCGAGAACGGCCGCATCGTCGTGATCGACAACCGCATCACGGCGGTCGGACCGGCTTCGGACGTGGCCATCCCGCCGTCAGCGACGGTTCGGGACATGACCGGAAAGACCATCGTCCCCGGTTTCGTCGATACCCACGCCCACATGGGCACCTGGGCCGGTTTCCACAAGATGAGCCTCTGGACCTATCAGGCCAACCTGGCCTACGGGGTAACCACGACGCGCGACCCGCAGACCGGCTCGACCGATGTGCTGACCTACGGGGACCGGGTGACCGCCGGCGAACTGATCGGTCCGCGCATCTACTCAACAGGCCCGGGCGTCTTCGGCGACTATGTGAGCGATCCGATCAAGGATCTCGAAAACGCCCGCCACATCCTCAAACGCTACTCTGAATATTATCAGACGAACACTTTCAAGATGTACATGTCGGGAAACCGGCAGCAGCGGCAGTGGCTGGTGATCGCGGCCCGTGAGCAGGGCCTCATGCCGACGACAGAGGGCGGTCTGAGCATGGAGTACAACCTGACCATGCTGCAGGACGGGTATCCGGGGCAGGAGCACTCCTTCCCGATCTATCCGCTTTTCGACGATCTGGTCCGCTTGACGGCCTTCACGAAGATGGCCTACACACCGACGCTCCTGGTGGCCTACGGCGGACCGTGGGCGGAGAACTGGTTCTACACACGGGAGAACCCGCATGATGACACGAAGCTGCGCTCGTTCCTTCCGCATGAGGAGATCGATGCCAAGACCCGCCGGCGCGGGCCGGGCAACGGGCCCGGTCCGGCGGGATGGGCCATGGACGAGGAACAGGTTTTCCCCAAACATGCCAGGATCGCCAATGAGATCCTCGAGCGGGGAGGGCGCGTGGGCGTGGGTTCGCACGGACAGTTGCAGGGCCTGGGATACCAGTGGGAGCTGTGGGCGGTGGCGTCCGGCGGCATGAGCGCGCACAATGCGCTGCGCGCCGCCACCATCATGGGCGCGGAGGCCATCGGACTGCAACAGGACATCGGCTCGGTGTCCGTTGGCAAGCTGGCCGACCTGGTCATCCTGAACAGCAATCCGTTGGAGAACCTGCGCAACACCAACGACATCGGCTGGGTGATGATGAACGGTCGACTCTACAACGGGGATACACTCGACGAGGAATGGCCGCGCCGGAAATCAACCCAGCGTACGCAGCAATGGGATCCACCCGCTGGTCTGAACGCGGGAATCCGGTGAGCTGAAACGGCCTTTTTCGGCTCTCCCGGCACTTTTGCCGAGAATTTCTGAGGGGTGTGACATTTTGGTGTCACACCCCTCGTGCTATCCTGGCATCAGATCACCAAACGAGATGCCGCCATGACTTCCCAGACCCCCATCCGCGTTTCTGCTTTTCCGACCATCGAATGGCTCCGCCAGCGGGCGGCCGACCGCCAGCCCGCGTCCCGTTCCATGGATAGGCCCAATGCATTCCGGCCCACCCGTGCCGCCATGCTGGCATCCGTCCTGCATCCGATGCTGTCCCGATCCGTCCGGATCGAGGAAAATGTCTGGGTGGCCACGCCGGATGGCGACATGCCGGTGGATATCGTGTTGCACCTCGGCGGACGAACCGTGGCCATCGCTTGTGGTCCGCACGGTTTGGTGGCCCAGGAAGGACAAGATGCGCTCAGCCTCGTCTACGGAGGGTTCGATGCATTCGTCCGGTGCGGATTCGACGGGACCCACGACGAAGCAGTGGATGCTGCATATGCCTTGATGACCCGCTTCCCGGGTCTCTTTTCGGCCTTCGGCCGGTTGTCCCTGTCCCGAAGGGCCACGGATGGCATGATCAAGGCCCTGGCCGACCGGGAGGTGGGTAAGGGATGGCACATCGCGTCGGACCGCGTGCGGCTGCATGCGCTGCGTCTGCAGGTGGCCTCCGATTGGGTGCAGGCGTTCGAGTCCGCGCTGCGTGGAGGCCGCTCCTTGCCGTTGAGTGCCTGACGCGCCTATTCCCGTACCAGCCGTGTGGACGCCCGGCGACCCTTCCATGTCTCGTCGGGCCAGGTCCGGGCATCATGGATCACCGCCGTTCCGAGACGGACCTTGGTGGACGCCAGTCCGAGATTGAGGTAGTACTGCATGGTGGTCTGGGCCACGGGCCATGTCTGGCCTTCGTTTGCTCCATCGACCATCCTCGACTTCTTCGGGATCTGAACGGCGCTCAGCCGATGAGGGGCAGCCAGCTTTCGGCCACCCAGAATCCCAGGAACGTGCCTACGGCATATCCGAGCGAACCGATCAGGATGGACGGCAGCACCAGGTCCTCACGGCCCAGGCTGCGGGCCAGGGCCAGCGCGGATGTACCACCACCCACATTGGCCTGTGAGGCAATGGAAGCCACTACAGGGTTGATGCGGAACGCCCAAGCAGCACCGTAGACCAACACGCCGTGGACGGTAACCGTGACGAGGGTGAAGATGAGCAGGGACACGCCCAGTTGTCCCAGGCCCTGCATGGCGCCCACGTCACAGAACGCGCCGATCACACAGAGGAACAGGTAGACGGCAAACATGCCCATGACCTTCAGGCCGGGCAGTCGGGACAGGCCCGGGATCTGCGCCAACACCAGCGCAATAGCGGTCAGGAACAACGCCGAAGGGATGGAGGGAAAGGCTTCCGCGATCCGCTCGGACAGCCACACCGCGCCCAGGCCCAGGGCCATGACCACCGCCAGGTCAACGGGATGCATGGTTTCGGTATCCTCGTCCACGCCGGTCGTGACCTCCCCGATCACGTGAGCAATTTCCACGCCGGGACGTCGGGGCCAGAATCGGATGAGCAGCCTTGGCACGGCCAGGGTGACCACCATCCAAAGCGTTGTGGTGATGTTGTCCACTACGATGGCGCCGCCGTAGAGCACCCCTTCCTTCATGACGTCGTAGTGCAGCCCCAGTGCATTGAAGTTGACACTGCCACCGGTGTACGTACCCACGAACATGCCGCCGATGGCGTGGTAGAGCGGGCCGATGGACTCTGCGCCATCGATGACCCACATGCCGACAAAGACCCCGATGGCCGTGGCCAGGCTGCCGAACAGGAACATCAGGATGATGGAGCGACCCGCTTTCAGTATGTCTTTCAGATTGACCGGCAGCAGGAGCCAGAAAATGGCCAGGGGAGCCACGGTCTCGAAGACGAAGGCATAGGCAGGTACGGCCTCCGATCCGGATCCGGTTGGAATCACGCCCAGGTTGGCAATCAACGCCGTCACAAGGATGACCAGCAGCGCCGTACCGAAGTGCTTCATGAACGTGCGGCGCACCATCAATTCGGTCAGGAAGATCACGGCGCTCAGGACGCCGATGATGTAGACGGAATGGCTCATGAAGGGGAACCGGGTGGGACCAAATGCAGGGATTCCAGTAAAACCGGCCGGCCGTGAAGGGCGGACTGTTCCAGTATCGCCATTCACGGCCGGCCGTCCAAACCCACCCCGCACCATGCTCCAACCCGAGGAACGCGCCCGATATGCCCGCCACCTCCTGCTCCCGCAGGTGGGAGAAGAGGGACAGCAGCGCCTGAAGGCCGCGTCCATCCTGATTGTTGGCGCCGGTGGACTGGGAGCACCGTTGTTGCAGTACCTGGCCGCGGCCGGCGTGGGCCGGATCGGCATCGTGGACGACGATGTGGTGAGCCTGAGCAACCTCCAGCGCCAGGTTCTTTTCGGTTCGCCGGATGTGGGACGGCCCAAGGTGGACGTTGCCGTGGAGCGGCTGCGCAGCATCAACCCACACGTGATCCTCGAACCGCATCCCATTCGGCTGACGCCGGAAAATGCCATCGGGCTCATCAGCGGGTATGATCTCGTGGCCGACGGCACCGACAATTTTGCCACCCGCTACCTGGTCAATGATGCCTGCGTCCTGACCGGCCGGCCCAACATCTACGCCTCCATTTTCCGCTTCGACGGCCAGGTGTCTGTTTTTGGCGCCGAGGACGGGCCCTGCTACCGCTGCCTGTTTCCCGATCCGCCGCCGCCGGGCACGGTGCCATCCTGCGCCGAGGGCGGCGTATTGGGCGTGCTGCCCGGCCTGGTCGGCTCGATGCAGGCCGCCGAAGCCATCAAATGGATTCTGGGGCTGGGCGAGTCCCTCGTGGGCCGGCTGCTGTTGGTGGATACCCTCACCATGGACATGCGGATCTTGCGCGTGCCGAGGGACCCCGCTTGTCCCATTTGCGGTGAACATCCGACCATCCGGGAACTGCAGGACTACGAAGCGTTTTGTGCCGCGCCGACGCCCCCAACTGCGCGGACGCCGGCATCCACATCGGACTCCGCCCGGCCGACGACCCAACCTGCTTCCTCCGAACCTGTCTCCTCCGATCCCATGTTCTTCGGTCCCCGCATTCCCGAAATCACGGTCCAGCAGTTGCATGCCAAACAGCAGGCCGGCGAGGAATTCCTGCTGCTCGACGTGCGTCAGCCGGAAGAACAGACCATTGCGCATATTGGTGGCACGCTGGTTCCCATGGACCAGCTCCCGACCCGACTGCCGGAGCTGGCACCCGATCAGGCAGCCGAAATCGTTGTCATGTGCCGCTCGGGTTCACGCTCTGCCCACGTGGTGGCCTGGATGATGCAGCAGGGCTACACGAACGTTTTCAATCTTTCCGGGGGGACCAACGCCTGGTCGCGGAATATCGACCCCTCCGTGCCCGTCTATTGACCCGGCACCTCATCCCCCAGTCATCCGAACCGAGATCGTGATCCGAATCCTTTTGCTGCTGGCGTTCTTCGCCGGACAGGCCGCCCATGCCCAGACTTCCACGCCACTGGCCCGCCTGGGCGGACCGATAGATCTGGATGGCTATCCGGACGAACTGGCCTGGGAATCCGTGGCGCCGCTCGAGTTGCGCATGTATGAGCCCATTTCGGACGGAGCCATGACGGAGCGCACCGAGATCCGGGTGGCCTATGACGATGACTATGTTTACGTATCCGGGCGGATGTTCGACTCGGATCCGTCCCAGATCCGCGCCAATACGTTGTACCGGGACCGCTACTCGGGAGACGATACGTTTGCCATCGTGCTGGACACGTACAACGACAACGAGAATGCCCTGTGGTTCTTCACGACGCCCACCGGGGTGCGGTTCGATATGGCCGTTTCGGACGATGCAGCAGGTTTCGGAGGTGGCGGCAGTTTCGGAGGTGGTTCGGTCAACCAGTCCTGGGATACGTTCTGGGACGTGGTCACCCAGGTGGATGAGCGGGGTTGGTTTGCCGAGATGCGCATACCGCACTCCAGCCTCTCCTTCCAGGAAGTGGACGGACAAGTCACGATGGGATTGATTGCCTATCGGTACATCTCACGCAAGGGCGAGCGCCAGATCTATCCCCTCATCCCACCGAACTGGAGCATGGGCTTCGCAAAGCCCTCCCGCGCTGCCGATGTGACGATGCAGGGCATCACCTCCCAGAAGCCACTCTATATCACCCCGTATGTTACGGGGGGCGCCACGGGCCTCAATCAGCTCAATGATGCCGGGACGGCCTACACGTATGACAGCGAGTTCACGCGTCAGGCGGGCCTCGACTTCAAGTACGCGTTGACCAGCAACCTGACCCTGGACGCGACGATCCATACGGACTTTGCCCAAGTCGAGGCCGACGACCAGCAGGTGAACCTGTCCCGGTTCTCCCTCTTCTTTCCCGAGAAGCGCCAGTTTTTCCAGGAGCGCTCGGCCCTCTTCGACTTCTCGACCGGACGTCGGGATCGGCTGTTCCACAGTCGGCAGATCGGGATCAACGACGGACAGACGGTCCGCATCCTGGGGGGTGGACGCCTGGTGGGCAAGGTGGGGGAATGGGATCTGGGCGTGATCAACATGCAGACCGAGTCCCAGGGGGACCTGCCCGCGGAGAACTTCGGGGTGCTTCGCTTGCGCCGGAAAGTGGTCAATGACCAATCATTTGCGGGTGTCATGGGGACGAGCCGGTTGGGCGACGACGGGTCCTGGAACCTGGCCTATGGCACCGATGCGGTCCTGCGGCTGGGGGATTTCGAGATACTGGAAATGAAGTGGGCGCAAACCTTCGAGGATGATCTGGTGGATGCCAACGGCGTCTCCCTGACCGGATCGGCCTATGCTTCGGCTCAGTTGCAGCGTCAGACGGACATCGGCTGGTCCTTCCGTTCCGGTGCCTCGTTTGCCGGCGAGGACTACCGTCCGGGCGTCGGATTCGTGCAGCGGACCGACTACTGGTCCTATTCCTGGGACGTGCAGTATGGCTGGCTCATGGATGACGAAGCCGCGCTCAAGACGCATGATGGCTCCCTTTACGGAAGTGCCTACATGCGTAATGAGGACGGTTCGCTCGAATCCCTCCGGACGGGGGGAAGCTGGGACTTCGATTTCAAGTCCAGTGCGGGTGCCCGCTTCAGTTTCAACTACCTGGTGGAGGATCTGACGGAGGACCTTTCGTTTCCGAAGGACACCTCTGTGCCTGCCGGGCGGCACGGTTACCTGGAGTCGGAGGCCCGGTACAGCATGCCCGACGGTGGGCTGTTCCGTGGGAGCGTGGAAGTGCGCGGGGGGTCTTTCTTCGATGGATGGCGCTATGGCGCGCAGATATCTCCGACCTGGAACGTCAATCGGTTCATTGAATTGTCAGGCTCCTACGAGTTCACCCGGCTCGAATTCCCCGACCGGGACCAGCAGGCCAACATCCACCTTGTGGGCGTCCGTTCCCAGATCGGCCTCAACACGAAGCTGTCCCTCAACGGATTCCTGCAGTACAATACGTCGGCCAACATCGTGGCCTCCAACCTGCGGTTCCGCTACAACATGGCCGAGGGCAATGACCTCTGGATCGTGTACACCGAGAACCTGAATACCGATCGATTCCGCGAAACACCGGTCCTCCCGACCTCGCGCAATCGGACGGTCCTGCTCAAATACACCTACACCTTCATCCGATGAGTCGTTTCCTGCCCGTCCTCCTGCTTACCCTTTCCCTGTCCGCCTGTTCGGGCAAACCGTCGGGCCCCAAAGATGGTCGCGATGTCATCACGGCCATGCAGGAGCGCTACGCCGATTCCTGGTACGAGACCCTGACTTTCGTCCAGACCACCATCCAGTTCCGACCGGGAGCTGCGCCGGACACGACCCTCTGGTGGGAAGGCATCCGCATTCCGGGTGAGCTCCGGATCGATATCGGTGGGCCGGATACGGGTGACGCCATGGTCTTCCGGCAGGATTCCCTCTACATGATCCGCGCCCATCAGGTGGCGGCGGCCGCACCGACCATGCATCCTCTGCTGATCCTGGGTTTCGACGTGTACGGCCAGCCTGCTGAGGAGACGATTGCCAAGCTGGATTCCCTGGGATTCGATCTGGATCGGATCCACAGTGCAGAATGGCAGGGACGTCCGGCCTGGGTCGTGGGCACGGACATTCCCGGGGACACGCAGGAGCCCCAGTTCTGGATCGACCAGGAACGGTTGGTCTTCGTCCGCATGACCCAGCGGGTCGGCATGGATCTGGAATCGTTGCAGGACATCCGGTTCGACAATTATCAGCCGCTGGGTGAGGGTTGGATTGCGCCCGAAGTACGGTTCGCCGTCGACTCGACGCTGACGCTGGTTGAGCTCTATGAGGACATCCGGGTGGGAGTCGATTTCTCCGAGGGCTTCTTCGAGCCCGCCTCTTTCAGTACCGCCCCCCATTGGGCCGCAACGACTTCGGGCGAGTAGGCCCGTTCAGCCCGATTTCTTCCGCTCCACGGGAGGCATGCCGATCGGCAGGATGGCTCCTTCGGTAATCACATCCTGCAGGGAAGCGCCCGTCAGGTTGGCTCCGGACAGGTCGGCGCCCGTCAGGATGGTTTCCCGCAATCGGGCTCCCTGCAGCTGGGCACCGCGCAGGATCGTGTTGAACAGGATGGCTTCCGAGAGGCGGCAGTCTTCCATTTTCGCTTCCGTGAAGTCGGCAAACGTCAGCGTGGCAAAGCTCATGTCCACGCCATTGAGCCGACAACCGCGCGCAGAAACGTGACTCAGGTCGGTTCCTGTCAGGTTGCCCCCGCGCAGGTCGGCTCCGTCAAGGTTGGCCCGTTCGAGTTCGGCCACCGTCAGCAAGGCTCCGCGCAGGTCGGCCCCGGACAGGTTGATGGTCTGCAGCCATCGGCCGGTCAGATCCACACCGCTCAGGTCCGGTGTGACGTCCGGATGCTCGCTGCGCCAGATATTCCAGACAGCGACGCCCGATTCAAGGATATGCAGGTGTTCGGCGTTGGCCACGGCAGTGCGTCAAGGGGAAAGAACGATAGGATCTTCGCCGCAGAATTGCGACCCGACCCTTGCAAGGGTACGCAGAAATGACGTTTGTTGGCGCAACCCACATTCCGCCATGGGGGTAAACCCACGGAAGAAGATCCTGCACGTCCATGCTCACCTTTCTCCTCCTTCTGATGACAGCGCTGGCCTGGCGCCTCGGCGCATTCGAGGAGTGGCAGCGCCACCGGCAATTGGCGGCGTTCGATCGGGACCTGTGGCTGGAAATCGACGAAGCATCGTGGGAGGACCGGCAGGAAGCGTTCCGACGTAAACAGGGCCCGATCGGGCATCGCAGGGCGCATCTGAGACTGGGAAGGCGGCGCTGACCGACCCCATCGACAGCCTTCGCTACGAATGAGCGTTGGGGGCTACAGCCCCCAAGTCTTGTGTATCGACCTGTACAAGTCGTTATCTGGCGAAGTCGACAGAGCTGCGCCACCCTGTAAGCCGAGTTATACAGGTCAATACTGAGGATTGTGGCGGGACGGCACACCCCCTCCTTGAACCGAGTTGTACAAGTCGGTACAAAGGGCTTCGGCGGGGTGCGCACGCTCTCCTTGATGTCGAGTTGTACAGGTCGGTACTGAGGGTAGTGCCCACCCGGTCAGCACTTGCCCGGAAATAGAAGACCCCGGCCCTGCAAGCAGGACCGGGGTCTGGGGGAGTGGAGCTAAGCGGAGTCGAACCGCTGACCTCTTGAATGCCATTCAAGCGCTCTACCAGCTGAGCTATAGCCCCGAGGTCTTCGGCCCGCGCATGGCGCAGGACGAGCATGAAATATAACGCCACTGACAAACGGGAGGCAAGAAAAGCCGGTGGCAGGCCAGCCCGATCCATCATCATTTCACGAGCCGACCGCGCTCAGCGATACGAGAACAGCGAAGCCAACGTGCCCACGAAAGCGGTGTAGAGCGCGCTGCCGATCCACAATCCGGTGACCAGGAAGGCATTGCGCGCGCCCGCCTGCAGGGCCAGGAGCGTCACGAAAATGCCGTTGTGGACCAGCGCCACAACCAGTCCTCCGAGGAATGCCTGGCGGGGGAGGATCAGCAGGCCTTCGCGTTCGGAGCTCGGAAACAGGCCCAGGGTGAAGCCGATGATGGTCTTGACCAGCATGTGCAGGCCCCACGTGGCATACACCGCGTCCATCAGGAAGCCGAACACGAAGCCGCCCACGGCACCCCATTGCCGCCCCTTGCGCACACCCAGCCACGCCACGAAGAGCAGGACCACGTCCGGGTACGCCCCCCAGAGGGTGAGCCGGCCGAGCATGAGCCACTGCACGACGAAGATGCCGAGGCCGGTAAGCAGGATGCGGAGGAATGCGGGCATGGGTAAATATGGATTGCGCGGAATCTACGAAGGCTGCGGGGCCAATCCTCGGGAATTTGCCACGGAGCCGGCAATCGGAAACGGAACCTGCCCAGTCGGCCGGGGTTGGGTGGACGGTCTTTCCTTCCATCCCAGCTGACCCCCATGGCTGAACGCACGAAACGATCCGCAGGACGCCGCGCCCGCCCCTCGCGCCAGCGTGGCGTCATGGTGTTCACCCGTACCAACTACCTGCTGCTCCTGCTCGGTCTGGCGCTCGTAGTCGTGGGATACGTAATCATGCGCTGGGAAAACGAAATGGATGGCTTCATCTCCCTGTACGTGGCGCCCCTGATGATCCTGGGCGGTTACATCGAGATCATCTGGGCCATCCTGTGGCGCCCGAAGGCAGAAGAAGCGTCCGCCTAGTAAAGCAGGTACGGTTTCCGCTGCGTTCGGAACGCTTCGACGTCGGCTTCCCAGGTCCATTCCCACGCCTCGCGGTCCATCCCGCCCTTGACGCGGTCCAGGGTTTCGTGCGAACCGGATAACAGGGCCATCCAGCGCTCCCGGAAGAACTCTGCTTTCAAGCCCTGGGGTGCCATGCGGTACATGCGCGCCACGATGTCGAGACCCGTGGCCGTGGCGTTGACGGAATCCGGATCCGTGATCTCGATGTGCAGTGTACCGATTTCCGTGTCCTGCCACTTCGGGTTGGTCGAGGCGCCCGGAATACTGACGGGGGTGGTCCGACCTGCGGTGATGCGCAGGCCCGGTGTGCCCCATTCCCGCAGTTCGGCGGCCAGCGCTTCGGCGTCGAGCCAGGGAGCGCCCACCGTCAGGAACGGTTCGGGCGTACCGCGGCCCTCGCTGGCCGTTGTGGCTTCGAAAAAGCACGTACCCGGGTAAGCGAGGGCCGCCTCGAACGAGGGCAGGTTCGGGCTGGGCGCAATCCACTCGAGCCCGGTTTCGGGCCAGAACATGTCGCGCTCCCAGCCTTCCATTTCCACGACGCGCAGATCCAGGTTCTCCAGGCCGGGCAGCCAGCCTTCGCCCTTGATCATGCGAGCCAGCTCGCCGACGGTGAGTCCGTGGCGCACCGGGATGGGGTACTGGGAGACGAACGATACCAGACTGTCCTCGCGGATGGCGCCTTCGATGTGGTTGCCGCCCAACGGGTTGGGCCGGTCCAGGACGATGAACGGGACGCCGGCCTCGGCGGCCGACTGCATCGAGAGGCCCATGGTCGAGATGAACGTGTAGAAGCGGGCGCCCACGTCCTGGATGTCGAAAACGAGGCCGTCGAGGCCGGCCATCATTTCCGGCGTCGGGCGGCGGATCTCTCCGTAGAGGCTGTAGACCGGCACGCCCGTGGCATCCTCGACGCCGTCCTCGATCTTGGCCCCCGCGTCTTCATCGCCGCGGATGCCGTGCTCCGGGCCAAACAGCGCGCCGAGCTCGACATTTGGCGCCTCGTGGATCCAATCGATCAGGTGTCGGCCCTCCGAGCGCGCGGTGTGGTTGACCAC
>JAQCDI010000255.1 GCA_027620595.1 Bacteroidota bacterium
GGTCCGCCGGCCCCATGCTGGCCCTCGTGGACTTCTCCTTTGATCCCGAGGGAGCGCCCGATGCCGCGTTTGCGTTCTCGAATCCCGCCTACGGCCTGTTCTACAGCCGCCAGGGGTTTGCCATGCGGCTGATGCGTGGAACAGCCGATGCTCGGGGTGGCGATACGTTTGTCCTGGTGGACGGGATGTTGCAGGCCTGGGGCAGCTTCCGTCCTTTCAAGGGCGGCGCTCATGAAGGGGTGGACCTGTTCCTGCCGGTCGGCTTGCACGGGGACTACCGGCAGTTGCGTCAGGACGGATCAGGGGACGGCGGGACGGTTTTCGATGTGACCGTGGTGGCTGTCCAGGGAGGCCTGGGGCTGACCGTGCCCGTAGGCAGCAGCGACCTTGCGCTCCGCTCGGCACCCTTTTTCGGTCTTGCCTCCCGGTCCTTCGGCACGGAGACGGGTACCTCGGCAGGGTACTCAGTGGACATCGAGTTGGCTGCTCCGGAATGGCGTGGCCGCTATGGCATCTACGCCGGCTGGGGTTTCCGATGGCAACGGTGGTTGCTCCAGGCCGCTGCTGCGCTGGTCCAACCCGAATCGTCCCGGGTGGAGTATCATTCGCAGGTCCATGCCTTTCAGGTAGGCCTGACCTTCTGATCTGTCCGTCGTAAGTTGATGTCCATGAAAACACCGCAGATCGTCAAGGAACTGGAGGAGGCCGTCGAGCAGCTCGGTTTCCGGGTGCGGCGCGAGAAAGGCAATTTCCGCGGCGGCATATGCACCCGGGATGGCGAGGAGTTCCTGATGCTCAACCGGGTCCATCCGCCGGAGGTCCATCTGGCCATCCTGGCCGAATCCCTGCGATCGATGGACGTGGATTCCGTCTACATCAAACCCGTTGTCCGCCAGGCGCTTGAGGACGCATGGGCCCGTCACGACGTGGTCGAAATCCAGACGGAAGACGGTGACTGAAGACCGCACTGTCCGGATCACCATCCTCGGTACGGGTACCTCTACGGGTGTCCCCGTCCTGAACTGCCCCTGCCGCATCTGTACGTCTGACGATCCGAAGGACAAGCGCCTCCGTTGTGCCGTTTTTGTCGAAGCAGCAGGCGTCAACGTCCTCATCGATATCGGTCCAGATTTCCGACAGCAGGCTTTCCGCGCGGGAATCAAGCACATCGATGCCGTTCTCGTGACCCATCACCACTTTGATCATGTGGTGGGCATGGACGACCTCCGACCCTACCTGTTCTTCAACCGGACGCCGATTCCCCTCCATGCCGAGCAGGGATCCGCGGACACGCTTCGTGCCATGTTCGGCTACATCTTCCGGGACGGGAGCTATCCCGGGGTTCCGAATCTTGAAATGCACGATGTGGCAGGGCCTTTCGACGTGATCTCCCGCGAGCAACCCGATCATCGGCTGCGCATCATTCCCATCCCCGTCGTCCACGGTTCACTCGACATCCTGGGCTTCCGGATCGGCCGGTTTGCCTACCTTACCGATGTCAGCCGGATCCCGAATGCCAGTTTCGGACTCTTGAAGGACCTGGACGTCCTGGTCCTGGATGCCTTGCGGGACCGCCCCCATCCGATGCACATGACCATCGACGGGGCCATTGAGGTGGCCCGGCGGATCGGCGCGAAACAGACCTGGTTCACCCACATGTCCCACGAGGTGCTGCACAGCGAGTTCGAGGCCCGCGTTCCGGAAGGAATGGCGCCCGCCCACGATGGCCTCGTCCTGGAAGCAGCCCTGGACTGAGGCGCCTCAGATGAGTGCGGTGCGGACCGCCTCGATGACGCGGTCGGCGTCTGTTTCGGAATTGAACACGTGCAGGGAAATGCGCACGGCATTGAGATCCGCTTCGGTTACGATCCGGATCCGGAGCTTGAAGGGGGTTGACAGGGCCTCATGGAATGCACGGAAATCCATGTCCCTTGGGCGGAACGTCAGGATGGAGCCGTGCAGGTCATCTTCTTCTGGCGTCAGGATCTCTATCCGGTCGAATGCCTGCAGCCCGGTGCGCAGCCTGGAGGTCAATTCCAGGCCCCGCTCACGGACCCTATCCATACCGATCCCGTCCATGAACCGACAGGCCATTTCGAGTCCGGCCACAAGCGGTGCGTTGCGGGTGCCGCTCTCGTGCCGACGCGCAGAATCAATGTAGTCGAACCGGTCGGGGAGGGCGTATCCGGCGTCGGAATAGGCGCCGACTTCAGTAGGCCGGATGTCGTCGAGCCGGTTGGCGCGGAGGAAGAGCACGCCGGTGCCATGGGGAGCCCCCAGCCACTTGTGTCCGCTGGTAGCCCAGGAGTCGCACCCGATGGCGCGGAGGTCGATGGGCAGCATGCCGGCCGACTGCGCACCGTCGATGTGGAACCAGCACCCCGCTTCCCGGGTCAGGCCAGCTATCCGGTCCACGGGCATCAGGATCCCCGTCGGCGCCGTGACATGGCTTACCTGGATGATCCGGGTGCGGGGGGTCATTTGACGGGCGATCCGTTCCAGGATACCGTCGGCATCCGTCCCTGAAGGATCGAATACGCGCACCACGACACCGTCCTGTTTCCACCGGTTGAGCCACGGGATGGCACCTCCGGGGTGGGCATGGGAATCGATGACCACTTCATCTCCCGCTTCGAGGTGCATGCCCGAAGCCACGATGGCATTGCCCTCCGTGGCATTGCGGGTGAACATGATTTCCCTTTCGGCGGCCCCGAAGAAGCGGGCAACCACAGGCCGGGCTTCCTCGATGAGGCGATGACCGGTTTCCGATCTGAGTTGGAGGTCGTCGGTGACGGCCCGGAATCGATCGAGTACGGGTCGGGGGGCGGGCCCGAGTCCTCCCGTGTTGAGATAGGTCCGCTCTGCCCACAGGTCATACCGGGCGCGGACCTGAGCCCAATCGTCGCTGCCCGTCGGCAGGCCGAGGGTGGGAGCGGCAAGGACGTCCAGGTGCGGAGTCCAGCCGGTGGCAGCCACCGAAAGGGCGGCTGTGCGCAGGAAGTGTCGACGATCGGGCATGGAGGCAGGTGTATTGCGGGTCACGGTCATTTTAATACATTGTCTGTTCACCCGCGAACCGTGGCCCCGGCCATGGTTCATGTCCAACCCGCCCAGAACTACAATGAAAGCTCTCAAATGGATTCTCGGAACGCTTGGCGTTCTGATCGTCCTCGCAGTGGTCGCTGCCCTGTTCCTGATGAACAAGGGCGCCGGCCGATTCGATCAGACCTGGGACACCCCGGTGGAAATGGTCTCCATCTCTTCTGACTCTGCCTCCCTGGCCCTCGGAAGGTTCATCGCCGAGTCCCACGGCTGCCAGGGGTGCCACGGTGGTAATTTTGCCGGACAAGTCATGATCGACGCCCCGCCGTTCCTTGCCGTGGCCTCCAACCTTACGTCAGGAGCCGGCGGCGTGGGCAGTCGGTACTCCGATGAGGATTGGGTCCGTTCCATCCGTCACGGGGTGAACCCCTCCGGCAGGGGCTTGATGGTCATGCCCTCCGAAGCCTACCACTTCCTCAACGACGAAGAGATGGGTGCCCTGGTGGCGTACCTCAAAACCCTCGATCCGGTGGACAACGAACTGCCGCCATTCGAGATGAGACCCCTCGGAAAGCTCATCATGGGCGTTGATCCTGCCATGAGTACGGCACCCGGTATGATGCCCGATCGGGAGCGCGTGACTGGTGTTGAGCGTGGCGTAACCGCCGATTGGGGCCATTATCGCGCCAGCGTGGTCTGCATGGTCTGCCATGGTGGCAATCTCCAAGGCGGACAGCCTCCGGATCCGGATTCGCCTCTTGCGCCGGACCTGCGGGTGGTTGCCGGATGGGGTCAGGACGCGTTCCTGGAGTTCTTCAGGACGGGCGTCAACCCGAGCGGCCGCGAGATCAACAAGGAAGTCATGCCCTGGGACAAATTCTCCCATCTTGGCGAGGACGAGCTGACGGCCATCTACCTGTACCTCGAAACGATCAACTGATCGTCTGCTTTCCTGGCGGATCTTGCGGCGCGGCCCG
>JAQCDI010000256.1 GCA_027620595.1 Bacteroidota bacterium
CGCCGCCGCCTGCCGATGCAATTCATCGTAGACGAGCGGGAAAAGCGTCTTCAGGGCCGACTCGTCGCCCTCGTGGGCAGCCTGCAGCAGGCGGGTAATGTCGTGTGCTGCATCGGTCATGAGCGGGTTGTCTGCCGTTTGTCGTTTGTATTGGTGGGGTCTCGCATTTCCCCGCAATAATACGGACTTTAGGACGCCCTGCTGCCATCACCCGTACAACCTCCCAAGGTCATGAAAATCCTGGTTGTTGACGACGAAAAAGACGTCGAACCCCTCTTCCGGATGCGTTTCCGGCGCGAGCTCCGTACGGGGGAAATCGATCTCCTCTTTGCCTTCTCGGGAGAGGAGGCGCTGCAGCAGTTGGAGCAGCACGGCAAGACAGACGTGGTTCTCGTTCTTTCGGACATCAACATGCCCGGCATGACCGGTCTGGATCTGCTGCGACACATCAAGTCCGAGCCGCCACCGGTGCCCGTCTGCATGATGACGGCCTACGACAACGAGGAGTATCGGGGCAAGGCGGCCGACCTCGAGTGCGACGGATACGTGTCAAAACCTATCGATTTCCAGGCCCTCAAGGACAAGATCGAATCGTTCCGAACGACCTGATTCTCGATGGTTCTCGACATCACGAAAATCGGGCATCCGGTCCTCCGCGAAGCGTGCCGGCCGGTATCTCTTGACGAGCTGCATTCGGAAGCCATGCAGCAGTTCATCGACGATCTGATTGAAACCAAGCGCGCGGCCAACGGCGCGGGCATTGCCGCGCCCCAGGTCGGACGGGCGATCCGCATCTTCGTCGTCGAGGTCAAGAACAACCCCCGCTACCCGTACAAGCCAGAGGCTCCTTTGACGATCTGCGTCAATCCGGAACTGGAGTTCCTGACCGAGGAGCGCTATCTGAATTACGAAGGCTGTCTGTCCATTCCGGACCTGCGAGGGCAGGTGCCGCGCTGTCCCCACATCCGCGTCAAGGCGTGGGATCGTTCGGGCGAACCGTTCGAGCGCATCGTCAAAGGCATCACGGCCGGCACCTTCCAGCACGAATACGACCACATCGAGGGCATCCTCTTTCCCGACCGTTCCGATCCCCGTTCGTTCTGCACCTGGGGCGAGTTTGCCTTGCGTCAAGAGCCGGCGTTCCGCGAACACGTGCAACGCGTTGTGGCGCAATGGGGGGAGTGACGCCGCGGCTCCGCTGGTTGCGATAACGTAACACTATCAGTTACATTCAAAACAGCCAAAAGGGCCCGGATTTGACCCTAACTTTACTTTCGGGGGCACCATCAGCGACCGTGTGCGCCGTATTTTGGACGGATGCAGACTCCCGATGACAAGACCACGCAGATCGTAGCGGCCTTCGACGAAGGCCTCAGCGCAACCGACATTGCCGAAGCCTTCGGCATGAGTGTGGAAGCCATACACGCCCGCCTCGAGCGGGCCGGCATCGCTTCGCGGCAGGTCGAACGGGAAACGAAGGAGGAGAAGGAAGCCCGTCTGCGCAGCGAGGTGCTCTCCATGGTGCGGCGCGGATTCCGCACCAAGACCATCTCCACCATGACCGGCATGTCCCTGCCCAAGGTGCGCGAGCTCGTCGACAAGTCCTACATCATCTCCCGGGACCACGGCGGCAATGAAGTCCTCATTCCGCGGCACGAGAAGAACAAGATCGAGCGGCCACGCAACAAATGGTGGCAATTCCGGGGCCGCGGATAACCGGTTCGCCCGCCTCGCTGCGTTCTGGGCCTATGTGTCGAGTTGTACATGTCGCTACATAAGGCGCATGAATGCGGTGCCATGCCACGTCGACCCGGACCGGACAACACATGGCAACGCGAGGGCCGTCGCGGCGACAAGGACCACGGTTCGCCCGTGTCCGACTCAGAGCCCCAGCGTGTCTTCCTTGGTGGAAAACAGGTCCACGAGGACGCTGTCCTGCAGGTGATGGCCGCCTTCGTAGCGGATGACCTGGTAGCGGCACTGGTGGTCGCGGAGTGCTTCTTCGGCACGTGTCAGCCTTCCGCCCGTCACGAACCGATCCAGCGTGCCTGCCACGAGCACGATGTCTTCGACGTCGGAAACGGCATCCCATTCCTCATCGGACAGGTCTTCCGCCGGGTCTGATCCCCAGAGGATCATCCGTTTGGGCTGGATCACGCCGTTGCCCACCCACCGGCTGGCGGTATGACAGCCCTGCGAAAAGGCGAATACCTGCTTTTGTACGTGTTCGGGCGCTTCCTCCAGCACCGTTTCGGCGAGCCCATCGAGATACGTCACGTAGTCCAAGATCTCGTATTCGCGGTCGTAACTCGTCATCCAGGACGATCCGGTTTCCCGGGGCTGGAAGTTGATGTAGAACTTGGAGAGCGCTTCGGGGCAGATGATAACCCGGCCGGGTGTGGCCAGCGGCGTCAGGACTTCGGCAAAATTGCCGGCCAACTGCCCCCAGCCGTGCAGCGCAAACAGCACCTCGCACGTGTTTTCATCCAGTTCTCCGATCTGGGCAAATCGGGTCGAGCGAGGGGTTACGTATCGTTTGATCTGGATCATGGGGCAAATGGAAGGTCAATCACCGAGGCCGAGCGCCGGAAGTACGTCCTCCGGACGGGAGACGACGTCGAAGTACGACTTGGTGTCTCCGTGGGCAAATCCCTTTCGGGTCATGCTGTCGAAAAATGAAAGGAGGCTGTCGTAGAAGCCATTGGTATTGAGCAGGACGATGGGGCGGTCGTGATAGCCGAGTTTGCGCAGCGTCAATACCTCCAGGAATTCCTCCAGCGTGCCGTAGCCTCCAGCCAGCGCCACGTATCCGTCGCTCATTTCAAACATGATGCGCTTGCGCTCGCGCATCGTCTCGGTCAGGATGAGCTCGTCCGAGGCATCGTAGGCCCGGCCTTCGATGTCCTTGAGCCGCTTGGGTATCACCCCGACCACCCGACCCTCGCGGGCGTGTACTTCACGGGCCATCACACCCATCAACCCGACGCTGCCCCCACCGTTGACCAGTTGGACGTGGTGCCTGGCAAAGAGCTGCCCCAGTGTTCGGGCAGCTTCGAAGTAGCTCTCCTCAATCTCGTTGCTGGAAGAGCAATACACGGTTACGGATCGGTAGGAAGCCATATGGGACGAGCTCCCCCCGAGTGCACTCACGAGCGGAATGCAAACGAGGCATACGTGTTCTCGGCCGTCTGCAGCCAGCGATTGGATGCTTTGCGCCATGCGTTGTAGCTGTCCCAGATCCGGCGATAGGCCGGGTCCCGGGACGCTTCGGATTCCAGGATGTCGAAGGTGATGTCCCGCGCGCGGGTCATCACGTCTTCGGAGAAGGGCCGGAGGGTTACCCCTTCTTCGTCCAGCAGGCGGGCCAGTGCGGCCGGATTCTTGGCGTCATAGGCCGCCACCATGTCCACATTTGCCTCGGCTGCGGCCGCCTCCAACGCAGCCCGGTAGTCCGACGGCAAACCCTCCCATGCGTCCTTGTTGATGTAGAAACTCAGGCCCGGGCCCGGCTCCCACCAACCCGGGTAGTAGTAGTTCTTGGCAATCTGGTGGAAGCCCAACTTTTCATCGTCGTAGGGGCCGGACCATTCTGCGGCATCGATCACACCGCGCTCCAGCGCCGGGTAGATCTCCCCGCCGGCCAGGACCTGCACATTCACGCCCAACTCGGCCATGACCTGTCCGCCGAAGCCGGGGATACGCATTTTCAGGCCCCGGAAGTCATTCAGACTGTCCACTTGTTGACGGAACCAGCCACCCATCTGAACGCCCGTATTCCCACCCGGCAGGTTGACGACATTGAAGTCGGCAAACACGCCTCGCATGAGCTCCATGCCGTCGCCGTGATAGAACCAGGCGTTGAGCTGGCGGGCATTGAGGCCGAACGGCACCGTGGCGTCGAAGGCCAGGGCCGGGTTCAGGCCCGTGAAATAGTAGCTGGCCGAGTGGCCCATCTGCACCGTGCCTTTCTGTACCGACTCCAGCACCTGGTTGTATGGCCCCAGTTCGCCCGCCGG
>JAQCDI010000257.1 GCA_027620595.1 Bacteroidota bacterium
GGTCCGGGAGGCCCGCGCCGGAATCCAACCCTCCCCGATCATGGCATCGATGCTTCCCGAGCGCAGGTCCAGGATTCCGTGCTCCCCTTCGAGCGCCAGCACCCGTTCCCGGGAAATCGAAGGACCGAATCCCAACAAGGTGGCCACCCGCAACTGGAAGAAAGGCCAGACATTCCCGGTCCTGCCAGGTGCCTGATCCAGGGCCGTCAAGCACGCCGTAAGGAGGGAGTAGATCCCTTCGTTGGGCTCCCGCTCGGGCAGCAGGGCCGTGACCAGTTCCACCATCCGGAATCCGATCTGCATTCGCTCCAGGTCGGAACGAAGGGTGTGATGATGGGCCGTATGGGAGGCTTCCGAGAGGTTCTGCAGGTCCCTGCCCGGCCGGAAATGGATGACGGCGTCGATCCGGGACATGGTTTCCAACGTGGATCCGAACCGGGAGCGGGCCGCCCGCGCCCCCTTGGCCATGACCCCGATCCGGCCCAGCTTCCGCGTGAACAGGTTCACGATACGGCTCGTCTCCCCGTAGTCGATGCTGCGGAGGACAATGGCCTCGGTCGTGACGACGCCGGTATCCGGCATGGATATGGAATGCTGTTGAGGGGCGAACCGCCCGGAGGTTACCCCGTGCCGGCGCCGGTGTCAATGAAGGGAATCCGATCCCGAACCCGATGAACCGCTTCCGCACGTCCTGGAGACAATGGCTGTTCCCGTTGCGCGAACGACTCGTGTGCTCGGAGCGGGAGGCCCTGGTGGTCGTTGGACTGTCGGTTGTCCTGCTCGCGGGTCAGGTGGTCCGGCTCGTGAGGGCCTCTGCTCCTGCGGCCGAAGCCGCCGAACTGGCCCGGATCGACAGCCTCTTCGATCACATCTCCGATTCCCTGCGCTCGCTCGGGCCGCTGGACTCCGACACGGTGCACATCGGATTCGGAACCGTGTTCACTCCACCCAGCGAGCCCTTCCCCGAACGGCACCAGTGGGTCTTCGTGGACACATTGGAAAAACCGAAAGTCACGTTCCCGTTGGCCATCAACCAGGCAGATGAACGATTGCTGCAAGCCTTGCCCCGCATCGGGCCGGCCATGGCCGAGCGCATCGTGGCCTGGCGCCGCGCGCATGGAGGGTTCCGCAGTGGGGACGACCTGCTCAAAGTGAAGGGCATCGGGCCGCGCACCCTGGAAAAACTCCTGCCTCTGGTCACGTTCGAGGAACCCACCGATCCTCAGGCAGAAGGCCCCGCGGAGGATTCCCTCGAGGCGGAATCTTCCTCGCCCGAAAGCTGATCGAGCCAGGCCGGCGGGGCGCCCCTCTGGTCGGCACCCACGGCTTCACTGAACCCCTCAGCGGTCTCTTCCTCACGGGAAAGGAAGCGCCACACCGGCACCAGTAGCAGCGCGGCCAGCGCCACGAACCCGACGAACGTGATCAGGATGACGTGCCAGTAGTCGGCCATGGAGCCTCAAGAACCGCAGGATGAATGGGTTGCGAGGGCAATACGCCGCGGCCGCGTTCCCGGTCCCGTCCTCACCGAGGATTCAACCACGCTGCATGACGTATTGTACTTCCTGTCGCGCGGCCATGAACACGAAGACCGCCACGAGGGGCAAGGTCCAAAGCCCGGTGAAGATTCCATACACAGCAAACAGGAACGCCATGCCCTGGCCGATCAGGCTGGCCGTGTGCGTGGCATTGCGGTAGTCCATCTTGGTGGCCAACGCTGCGCGCAGGACGCGCCCCCCGTCCATGGGGAAAGCCGGCAGCATGTTGAAGACCACCAGGGCCAGATTGACCCACATGAGCATGGTCAGGATGTTGCCGCCGGGCGTCATGGCCTCGCTCAACGTCCGGGATGTATCCATCAAGGACGTGACCAGGAAGAGCGCGCCTGCAATTCCCAGGTTGACGGCCGGACCAGCCACGGCAATCCAGAATTCCTGTTTCGGTTCGCGCGGCATGCGCTGCAGGCGCGCCACGCCCCCGATCGGATACATCGTGATGTCCAGTGTGGGAATACCGAATTCCCGCGCCATGAACGCATGACCGAGCTCGTGCAGCACCACGCACCCGAAAACGGCCAGGACCAACCCGATGCCCATGAGGGCGGCCGTCACGCTCAGTCCCTGGTAGACGTAGAAGACAAAGAGCCCCGCCAGCATGACAAGGAATGTCCAGTGCACGAAAAGATCGATGCCGCTGACGATACCGAAACGGAAACGTGAGGCCATGGCCTTGCCGTAATGCGCAGGTGGGTCAGACCTGCATGTTCATGAGTCGCTCCACCCGCTGTTCGGTCGGCGGATGGGTGGAAAACAGGCTGCGGATGCCTCGCATGGCGCCCGAGAACGGGTTCACGATGAACATGTGGGCCGTTGCCGGGCTGGCATCCATTTCAATGCGCTCGCTGCCGGACTGCAACCGTTGCAAAGCACTCGCAAGAGCACGCGGATTGCCGCAGATGGCCGCACCATCCCGATCCGCAGCAAACTCCCGGGAACGGGAGATGGCCATCTGAATGAGCATGGCGGCAATCGGAGCCAGGATCATCATCAAGAGGGCCGACAGGGCGCTGCCGCGGTCCCGGTCCCCGCCGCCGAAAAAGAGGGCAAATCGGGCCAACAATGTGATGGCCGCACCGATGGTGGCCGCAATCGATCCGGTCAGGATGTCCCGGTTCTGGATGTGCGCCAGTTCGTGGGCAATCACCCCTTCGAGTTCTTCGCGCGACAACAGACGGACAATGCCGTTGGTCACCGCCACGGCAGAATGGGCGGGGTTGCGTCCCGTGGCAAAGGCATTTGGCTGATCCCCGGGGATCACATAGACCTTCGGCATGGGCAGACCCGCCCGCTGGCGCAGCCGGTCCACCATGTCGACCAGTTCGGGGGCTTCTGCCCGGGATACCTCCTTGGCCCGATACATGCGCAACACGATGGAAGCACTGAACCAGTAGCTTCCGAAATTGAGTGCAACGGCCACGCCGAAGGCCAGGATCATGCCCTGGTCTCCACCGATGGCTTGCCCGATGAGGGCAAACAGTACGATCAAGGCTGCCATGAGGGCAGCCGTCCTCATTCCATTCATGTTGGTAAGGGTTGCGTCCGATGAGTATCCACCCGCAGGTGGAGGGATTTCCGATGCCGGACGGCCCCTGGCCGCCCGGTCCTTTCCACTACGTGTCTATCCGAGGATTTGTGTCACAACCAGCACGTCATACAGCGCATGCGTCCACGCCGCCACACCGAATCCGCGGGCCAGGTAGATGCCATTCAGGGCCAGTCCGAACAGGAAGCGGAACGTGAAGGAGGCCAGCGTGAAGGCATCCCCCATGGATCCGATATAGTGCACGGCAGAAAACAGGGCGGCCCCGATCAACGCGGCCGACACGTAGGCCATCCAGGACCGCTTCATCACCTTGTTGAGTGCCCAGAACATGCCACCCACCAGGATGACGCGGAATACCAGTTCCTCGTAGAGACCGGCACCGATGGACAGGACTATCATCATGGACAGCGGCAGATTGCCGTCTTCCTGCCCTGCCTGGCCCCAGGGCGCCATGGCAAACAGGGCCCCGACAAGGATCGAAACCAGCAGCGCCACCACGATGGCGTACACGGTGCTTTCCGCCACCAACCACCCGAACCATTTCAGGTGCAGGGGAGGACGGGTTTTGCGTTCCCTCACGAAGATCCAGATACCGATCAGCAGGACAGGGATGCCCAGGGCAGCCAATCCCGTGCCGCCGAAAACGGCCAGCAATTGCTTGATCCACAGATCGGCACCCACCCGGATCTGGGAAGGGCCGCTCGGATTCACGAACAGGATCAGTGCTTCATAGAGCACGAAGAGGGGCAGAGCCGCCAGGAATCCATACGTGGCCGACCGGGTGGCTCGCCAGTACCCGTTCTTTTTCGGAGGGCCGGAAGGGACAGAAGACAGAGGAGCCGTTTCCACGAAGCCTTCCCTCGGTATGATGGCGG
>JAQCDI010000258.1 GCA_027620595.1 Bacteroidota bacterium
CAGCGGTGCTTGCGCTCTCGGTCGGATTGCTCGTCATGCTGCGCTTCGCTTTCGATGGCAGTTGGGCGCCTGCCCTTGCCGGCACGGGTCTTTTGGCCCTGTGGGGTCTGCGCGGCCCGGTGGCCAGCGCCATCCCCCGATTCGGCGCCGACCTGGCCTCATTGATCTATCCGGTGGGGCTCCTGAGTCTTTTCGTGGACATCCGCTGGAAGGCCGATGCCGTCTGGGGACAACAGGATGGATTCCTGCTGGTCCTGCTGCTTTTCGTCCTCATATGGGTCACGGATACCGGCGCCTACTACACAGGCCGGAGCCTCGGACGCACGAAGTTTGCGCCCGAGACGTCGCCCAACAAGACATGGGAAGGGACCCTGGGCGGTCTGGTCTGTGCATTGCTGGCTGCCGTCCTCTTCAAGTCATTCTGGTTTCCGTACATGTCCTGGCTGGATGTCATCGTGCTGGCAGCCATCGGAGGGTTCTGGGCCCAGCTCGGAGATCTCCTCGAAAGCAGCCTCAAACGGAGCGCCGGCGTCAAGGACTCGGGCACGTTCCTGCCCGGACATGGCGGCATGCTCGACCGGTTCGACTCCTTGATAATGGCCGCGCCGGCCTACTGGCTCTGGCTCGAGTACGGATCCATCCTCTTCGGAGGGTGAACCGAAGGCCCTTCCTTCTGGCGTGTCTGCCCAGGGATCACGGATGCAGGCCCAGCGGATGGCCGCGCGCTTGGGCGGACTGGTCCTTTACTGCCATGCGGTCGTGGAAAAGTCGTGGAGGAACGGCGGGTCGAGCCCGGTATACCCGATGATGTGGCCTACATTGCAATCTCGATTCCATGGGACTTTTCATACCGGGCAGACGGGTCCGTAACAAGCGGTTCGACTATGAACCGCGCTTTTACGACCCCAAGAAGGACGAAAAGCTGAAGCAGCGCATGCGGATCCAGGCGCGCAACCGTCGCCGGCGCAGCCCGATGGGCCTGGTCTATTTCCTCCTGCTCTTCGGCATGGCCGTCTACGTCTATCTAAAACTGGGCTGACATCGGCGTGAGTGAACAGGTGGGGACGATAGAGGATCATGCGGATTCCGATGTGGCTGCGGCCGACGGCCGTATCCACGTCATGCCGCTCTCGCTGGCCAACAAGATTGCGGCCGGCGAAGTGGTCCAGCGCCCTGCTTCCGCGGTAAAGGAGCTTGTGGAGAATGCTCTGGATGCCGGTGCCACCCGCGTGGACATCGTGCTCCAGGATGCCGGAAGCACGCTGATCCAGATCACGGACGACGGCTCGGGAATGGGGGAGAGGGATGCCCGGTTGGCCGTAAAGCGACACGCCACGAGCAAGATCCGGACCGTGGAGGATCTCGAGGCCATCGCGACGCTCGGATTCCGAGGAGAAGCCCTGGCTTCCATTGCTTCCGTCTCGCATTTCGAAATCCGGACGGGCAGGAACGAGGCGGAGCCATCGCTGCTGCTGCGATTCGAGGGTGGGGAAGAAGTGGACGTGCGTCCTGCTGCCCCGATGAAGGGTACGTCCGTCTCGGTGCGTCACCTCTATTTCAACGTGCCAGCCCGCCGCAACTTCCTCAAACGCCCCCAGACCGAAATCAAGCACATCCTGGATGCCGTGCAGGTGTTGGCCCTTTCGCATCCCGAAGCCGCTTTTTCGCTGGAGCACGACGGCAACATGCTCCTGCGGCTCGAAGCGGAGGCCCATCCTGATCCGATCCGCCAGCGTGCGGCCCGGGCCGCCGAGCTCTTTCCGGTAGGCAAGGTCGAAGACCTGATCCGCGTAGACGAATCGACCAGCTACCTAGCCGTCCGGGGCCTGCTGAGCCCGCCCGAGGGTGCCCGGCGCAGCCGCGGGCTCCAGTTCCTGTTCGTCAATGGCCGCTGGGTGAAGCACCGTTACCTTGAGCATGCCGTCCAGACCGCCTACGAGTACCTGCTTCCCGAGGGCAGCCATCCCTTCTTCGTGCTCTTCCTCGACATCGATCCACGCCACGTGGACGTGAACGTGCACCCTACCAAGTCGGAAGTGAAGTTCGACGACGAGCGTGGGGTGTACGGCATGCTGCGGGCCGTCGTGGGACGAGCGTTGGGCACCTCCCTCAGGACGCCCGATTTCAGTGCGTCTCGGCCGGTGGGTGGATTCACCCTCGATCTGGACGAACATCCCGGACATGGTCCGCGGCCGGCATCCCCGCCCACGGAGCGTCCGGCTTCACGATCCGGAGACTGGCTGGTTCGGGACACATCTTCTTCGGGTAGTCCCGGCTCCCTCGCCGGCGCCAGTCGCATGCTCTATGAGGGAATGGGCGAACCGGCTCCCGTTCCTTCCGGCGTGGCGGCGCGTGCCCGCAGTGCATCGTCCGGTCTGGGCGAGGAGGGACTCCTCTGGCAGTTGCACGATACCTACATCCTGACGCAGATCCTGAGCGGACTGGTGATCATCGATCAGCAGATGGCCCACGAACGCATCCTCTACGAGGCCGCCCGCTCCTGCATGAAGGATGGTTTCGGCCTCTCCCAACAGTTGCTCTTCCCGCGGACGGTGGAGTTCTCCGCCTCGGAGTATGCCCTCCTGACCGACCTGATGGAGGATCTGGCCCGGCTCGGTTTCGATATCGAACCCTCAGGCAACAACCGGGTCGTGGTTCGTGGTGTGCCTGCGGACATCCCCGCCGGTGACGAACGCAACATCCTCGATGAGATCGTGGATCAATACCGCACCTTCGAGCGCATCGAGGGACTCAGTGGACGGGAGAACCTGGCGCGCAGCATGGCGCGTCGCGGAGCGGTCCGCGCCGGCATGAAGCTCTCGCCACGGGAGATGCGCTCGCTCATCGACCAACTCTTCCAGTGTGAGTCGCCCTATGTGAGTCCGGACGGTCGTCCCACGCTTATCCGCCTCTCGGGCAACGAGTTGCGGGAACGCTTCGAGGGCCGATGAACGCGCCGGCCGGGATGGTCGCTCCGATGGATGCTCCATCGACCCTCCTCCGGGAAATCAGCCGCTGGTCCCGGCGCTACGCCTGGCACGATCGGCCCGGGGATTTGCTGGTCGGGGTCAGTGGCGGCGTCGATTCGGTTGTGTTGCTCCATGCTCTTGTACGTGCGGGGCTTCGTCCCCATGTCCTCCACGTCCATCACGGCCTGCGTAGCGCCGCCGATGACGAAGAGGCGCTGGTCCGGCGTCTTTGCCGCAGCCTCGATCTCGAAGTGAAGGTGGTCCGCGCGCCCACGGCGCCGCCCACGGGGCGGCAGGCGTGGGCGCGAGCCATCCGGCACGCTGCATTTGCCGAATGCGCCCAACGGCATGCCCTGTCGTTCGTACTGGTGGCGCACCATGCCGATGACCAACTGGAAACCCAGATCCTGCACCTCGAACGGGGCACCGGACTGGCCGGGTTGGCTGGCATGCCCGCCTCCCGGCCCCTGTCCGCGGACGGGGCTGGGCCCAAGCTGGTCCGTCCCTTGCTCGATGTGCCTCGCAGCATGGTGCTCGATACGGCGCGGGAGTGGGGTCTGGAATGGGCCGAGGATGCGAGCAACCAGGATCTGTCCTACCGACGCAATGCCATCCGATCGGAATTGGCGGCCATGACGCCCGAGGACCTGACAGCCTTCCGGGACGCCGGGTTGCGAGTGGCGAGCCGGGTGCGACGATTGCGACGGGCCGTTTGCCGCGGACTCGACAGCGGGAGGGCACTCCCGGACGCGGATCTGGCACCCTGGCCTCGGGCCGTTCAGGAGCTGATCGTCCTTGAATGGCTGGCCCTTGCGGCGCCCGGGCTGCCACGTCGCAGTGCGTTGGCACGACGGATCCTGCGCCTGGGGGACGGGCAGCCCGGGCGCCGTGTTCGTCTTGGAGAGGTAGAAATCTGGCGGGAACGGGGCAGCTGGACGCTGCGCCCCACCGCTCCCGCTGCAG
>JAQCDI010000259.1 GCA_027620595.1 Bacteroidota bacterium
CCCGCCCCGAAAGCACATTGCGCAGGGCATTGGCCCGGCCACGCGTGGAATGCTCTTCCTCCCGCGTGGCCATGAATGAGGGGCACATGGTGCCCGAGCCCAATTTGCGGCAGACGCCGGCGCCGTTGCACATCTCGACGGCCGCCGCATAGCCCATGTCCTCGGTGAAATCGAGGTTGGTGCGCAGCTGCTGCGTCCGGTATTCGGCCCCGAAACGCAGGTTTTCGGTCATCGGCCCGGCGCCGGTGATGATGCCGGGATTGAGCAGGCCCTGGGGGTCGAAGATCCGCTTCGTTTGCTCGTGCAGGCCGTAGAGCCCTTCGCCGAAAAACGCCTTGTTGAAGGACGAGCGCGCCCGCCCGTCCCCGTGTTCGCTCGACAGGGCGCCACCGAAGCCCTTGAGCATGTCGATGGCGAAGTGGATGATGTCGGGCAGGTGGGCCAGTTCGGCCGCCGCCTTCTGGTTGACAAGGGGCCGGATATGGATGCAGCCGGCCGAGGCGTGGGCGTAGTAGGCCACGTCGAGGCCGCGATCGTTGCAGAAGTGCTCCACACCGGTCACGTAATCGGCCAGATGCTCCACTGGTACGGCGGCGTCTTCGATGAACGGGATGGGCTTGTGGTCCCCGCGCACACTCATCAGGAAGCCCAGGCCCATCTTGCGCACCGACCACACGTCGTTCTGGCCACGGGTGTCGAGAACGGGTACGACGGCTCCGGAGGGCGCGCCGGCAGCGCGCAGATGCTCTTTGAGGCGGTCCACCTTGGACGCAATCTCCGCTTCCGATTCCCCCTGGAATTCGGTGATCAGGATGCAGTTGGGATCTCCCTCGACGAAGAGTTCCAGTTTCTTGCGCCACATGGGGTTCTGCCGACACATGGACATGCCCAGGTGGTCCAGCAGCTCGACCGCCGAGGGGTCCACTTCCAGGATGACCTGTACGGTCTCGAGCGCACGCACGATGTCGTCGAAGTGCACGATGGCCAGTCCGGTCTGCTCGGGAAGCGGCACCAGACCCAGCGTCACCGTTTCGATCAGGCCCAGCGTTCCTTCCGCGCCACAGAGCAGGCGCGCCAGGTTGCGGCCCGGAGCATGGGGCAGCAGGAACGAGACACCGTCCTGGGCCAGCCGGTCCAGGTTGTAGCCGCCGCAGCGGCGCCAGTGGCGCGGGGTGTCGCGCCGGATGATCTCACGTGCCGCAGGTTCGCTGAGCATGGCCTCAAGGCCGCGGTATATCGCACCTTCCAGCCCGGCGCGATCACCCCGCGCCGCAAACTCCTCTGCCGACAGATTCCCGAACGCCGCCTGCGATCCGTCGGCCAGCACGACGTCCATGGCGTGGACGTGGTCGGCGGTCATGCCGTAGCAGATCGAGTGGCTTCCGGTCGAGTTGTTGGAGACGATGCCCCCCATCGCCGCGCGGTTCGATGAAGCCGGGTCCGGGCCGAACAACAACCCTTCATCCTTCAAGAACCGGTTCAGCGTATCCAGCACCACCCCGGGCTCCACGGTGACTCGCCGGTTCGCCCGATCCAGATCCAGGATCTTGTCCAGATGCTTTGTCGTGTCCACGATCAACCCGGGGCCGACGGCCTGACCGGCCAGCGAGGACCCGGCCGCACGCGCGGTTACGGGCAATCCGTACTCCGCCGCCACTTCCATTACGGCCTGCATCTCGTCCCGATGCCGTGGCACCACCACGCCCTGCGGCATGACCTGGTAGATGCTGGCATCCGTCGCATAGAGCGCCCGCTCGAATTCGGATGTACGCACCGCATCGCCCAGCCGCGCCTTCAAGGCCGCCAGTCCTTCCTCCGTCCGCTGAATCCCCTCGACTGCCTGACTCATCGTTTCAGCACATCCTCCATCGCCGCCAGCAACAGGGTTACATTCTCCGCCCGGCTGTTGAAGCCCATGAGCCCCACGCGCCAGACCTTGCCCGCCAGCTGTCCGAGCCCACCGGCGATTTCAATATTGTATTCGTTCAGGAGTGTCCGCGCCACCGCACCCGAGTCCACCCCGTCCGGAACGCGCACGGTTGTCAGGGAAGACAGCCGGATGTCCTGACGGACATGGCAAGACAGTCCGATGTCCGCCAGCCCGGCCCAGAACCGCTCGGCGGTATTGCGATGCCGCTTCCAGCGCTCTTCGAGTCCTTCCTCGGCCACGAGGCGCAAAGCCTCGCGCAGGCCGTAGTTCATGTTGATGGGCGCCGTGTGGTGATACGTCCGGGACGAGCCCCAGTATTTGCCCACCAGGGACATGTCCAGATACCAGTTCGGCACCGGTTTCGAACGCTTTTCGAGCCGCTCGAGCACACGCGGTCCCAGCGTCAGCGGACCCAGGCCCGGCGGACAGGACAGACATTTCTGCGTTCCGCTGTAGGCCGCATCCACGCCCCAATCATCGATGAACAGCTCCACACCGCCAAGGCTGGTCACCGTGTCGAGCAGCAACAGGCAGTCAAACTCGTCGCACAAGGCCCGTACGCCCTCCAGCGGCTGTCGCGCACCGGTAGACGTCTCGGCATGCACCAACCCCAGCACCCGCGGCCTGCAGGCCTCCATGTGCCTGCGGATCGTGTCCAGATCGACGGAGGTGCCCCAGGGGGTTTCCATGCGGGTCACCACCGCGCCGTAGCGCCCGGCCATGTCCACCATGCGCTCCCCGAAATAGCCGTTGACGCCGATCAGCATCGAATCACCGGGTTCGACACAGTTTGCCACGGCCGCCTCCATGGCGGCGCTGCCCGTACCCGACACCGGGATCGTCACGGGGTTGTCCGTCTGCCACGCGTAGCGCAGCAGGGACTGCACCTCATTCATCAGTTCGATGAACCGAGGGTCCAGATGACCAACCTGCCGGTTCGACAAAGCCCGCAGCACGCGGGGATGGGCATTGGACGGTCCGGGGCCCAGCAGGAGCCTGGGTGGCATGTCCAGATCGCGGGTTTCGATGCGGTGGGTATCCTTGACGTGCGGCATGGAAGCGGGGATGGAATGGGGCCCGTAGATTATGGGTTGGACCGCTCGAATTCCACCGAATATTTGCATCCCGAACCATCATGCCGCGCATCGGATCGTACGCCCTCCACACCATCGAAACCGGCCGTTTCGGCCTCGACGGAGGGGCCATGTTCGGCATCGTGCCCAAGCCGCTCTGGGAAAAGCGCATCGCAGCCGATGAGCTGAACCGCATCCCGCTCCATGCCCGCTGCCTGCTGCTCGAATCCGCGGATCGTCGCATCCTCATCGACAACGGCATCGGCACCAAGCAGGACGCCAAATTCCGCAAGATCTACGGCATGGACGACGAGACGATGAACCTGGACGCGTCCCTGGCCACCGTCGGCACACATCGCAGCGAAATCACCGATGTCATCCTGACGCACCTGCATTTCGACCACTGCGGTGGGTCCACGCTTCGCAATGGGGACAAACTGGATATTGCCTTCCCGCGCGCCACCTTCCACGTCCAGCGCCGACACTGGGACTGGGCGCTCGAGGGCAATGTCCGCGAAAAAGCCTCCTTCCTGCCCGAGAACCTCGATCCCCTGGCCGCCTCCGGTCAGCTGAATCTGGTGGACGGCCGCTTCGACCTTTTCCCCGGCGTGGAGGTCATCCCAGTGGATGGCCACACGCGCGCCATGCAACTCGTTCGGGTGCATGGAGATGGGCGATCCCTGCTCTACACCGCCGATCTGCTTCCGACGCATGCGCACCTGACGCCGGCCTGGAACATGGGCTACGACCTCTGGCCGATGAACACTATCGAAGAGAAGGGTCGCCTGCTCGAAGAAGCCACGTCCGGCGGCTGGCAGCTCTTCTTCGAACACGACCCGACGGTCGGCCTTTGCGATGTGGTCATGGCCGAACGCGGCCCCGAGATTGCCAACCCCCG
>JAQCDI010000260.1 GCA_027620595.1 Bacteroidota bacterium
CGTGAAGTACTCCCCGTAACCGGCTGCTTTGATGGCGGAGCGGGCCGCGTCGTCCACTGCGCCGGCCCGGATGCCCGGCGCTGCGGCCTCGCGGCCCGCGCGGTTGGCCGCCTCCACCGCATGGTAGATGGCGCGGCACCGGTCCGAAGGCTCGCCGAGGGCAAACGTGCGGGTCAGGTCGGAGAAGTATCCATCCTTGTTGGCACCCCAATCAAACAGGATGAGGTCCCCCTCGCGGGCAGCATAGTCCGTCGGCACAGCGTGCGGGTTGGCCGAGTTGGCTCCGAACGCGATGATCGGCTGGAACGGCAATTCGCCACCTGAGCCGCGGGCCAGGAGGTTGGCAATCAGGTGGCCCGATATCTGGCGCTCGGTCACGCCCGCTTTGACCCAGGGCAGCGTGTCATCGAGGGCCTTCTGGGCAATATCGATGGCTTCGCGCATCAATCGGACCTCTTCGGCGTCCTTGCGAGCCCGCAGGGCGGCGATGGCCGTCTCGCAGGACACCAACTCCACGTCGGGGAGCGCCTGCTCGATGTAGCGCAGTTCCAGGACCCGCAGGCTGCGCGGTTCGATGCCCACACGTGCGCCATCGTGCAGCCCCAGACGCGAGAGTCCTTCCCGAAAGGCGGCTCCCCACTGGGAGACATCCTCGGGGTAGGTGACCGACGTCAGTTCGAAGGCCGCATGGGTAAGCTTCTGGGCTTCGAGGCCCGGCACGGTGATGGACGCCGTGCCCGACGCGGGGAGCGCAAAAACCACGGGCCGCTCGCTGATGTGGAAATGGAGGTCGGTCAGGTAGGGGAGTGACGGACCCGGATTGAGGAGCACGGCATCGAGGCCTTCCTCCTGCATGACACGTCGAAGGGATTCCTGCCTCAGGGCAACGGGAGAGGGCATGACAACGCGGGGAATAGGGGTGGAATGGTCAGGATTCCGGGTTCTGGGTGGCTGAAGGCCAGCTCTGTGAATCTAGGGTCGGGGGGCCACGGCATCAATGGCCGATCGGAATTGCCGCGCAGCGTCTTCCGGGTCCGCAGCGCAGGAAATGGCCGTCATGACAGCCACGCCGTGGGCGCCGGCTCGAATGACGTCCGGGGCGCGCGTTGCCGTGATTCCGGCAATGCCGATGATGGGGATGCCGACCTCGTTGGATACTTCCAGCACGCCTTCCAACCCTCTGACGGACAACGGGTTGGCCTTGGATCGGGTGGCAAACACCGGTCCGAAGCCGATGTAGTCGGCACCTCCGGCCTGGGCCGCGCGCGCCAGGGCAGGTGTGGGCGCCGTGATGCCGATGATGGCCTCCGGACCCAGGACGCGCCGCGCATCGGCCAGGGGCATGTCGGTCTGGCCCAGGTGCACGCCGTCCGCGCCAACGGCGAGGGCCACGTCCACACGGTCGTCCACCAGGAGGGGCACGCCGTGGGCGCGGCAAACGGTGGCCACCGCATGCGCATTGGCCAGGATATCACGGATCGCCCCCTCTTTCTGACGGAACTGGATGGTGTCCGCGCCGCCGCGGATGGCCAGTTCGGCAAGGTGGGCGTGGGAATGTCGTTGCTGGAACGTGAAATCGGTCAGGACGTGGAGGCGTCCAACAGGAGGGCGCCCGGAGGGCGATGGAATGTTGTTCAAAGGAGCCCGGTTCAGTACGTTGTTGATCCGTCAAGATAACCGACACCGAGTCCACGCACATGGCTACCGATCCCACCCCGTCCCGTCGCCAGTTCCTGAAAACCGCTGCGGCAGCCTCGGTGGGCGCCGCGACCTTCGGCGCGGCGCCCCGCGTCGTGGGTGCCCGCACCCCGGCGCTCCAGAAAGCCGCCGGTCCGGTGGTCATCTCCAGCCGCAACGGCACGAACGCCGTACAGAAGGCTTGGGATATGATCCAGACAGGCGCTGACGCCCTCGACGCTGTCGTGGCGGGCGTCAACCTGGTCGAAGAAGACCCCAACGATACCAGTGTCGGATATGGCGGCCTGCCCAACGCCAACGGCGTCGTGCAGCTCGACTCCGCCTGCATGCACGGACCGACCGGCCGGGCCGGTGGCGTGGGCTGCATCGAGGGCATCAAGTACCCATCGAAGGTGGCCAAACTCGTCCTGGAGCGCACCGATCACGTGCTGCTCGTCGGGCAGGGTGCTCAGGACTTTGCCGTCATGCACGGCTTTCCGGTCGAGAACCTGCTGACCGAGCGGGCGCGTCTGGCCTGGGTCCAGTGGCGCGAGAACCTCTCCACGCGGGATGAATACCTGCCGCCGCACGACGCCAACACTTCAGACATCGGCGCCGACTACGAGCCGCAGCAGCGCACCTGGGGCACGATCCATTGCTCGGCCATCGACCTGGCCGGCAACATCTCCAGCGTTACGACCACCTCCGGCCTGGCCTACAAGATTCCCGGCCGCGTCGGGGATTCGCCCATCATCGGCGCCGGTCTGTATTGCGACAACGAAGTCGGCGCTGCCGGCTCAACGGGCAGGGGAGAGGCCAACCTCGAGAACCTGGCCTCCTTCCTCATCGTGGAGCGCATTCGCATGGGAGATTCCCCTGAGCAGGCGTGCCTCTACGCCTGCGAGCGCATTGCCGACCACACGCGCAAGGCCTACCTCCTCAATGACAAGGGCGAACCCGATTTCAACGTCCAGTTCTACGCCCTGAACAAGGCCGGCGAAGTCGGCGGCGCCGAAATCCGCGGCGGCCGCGGCAAGTTTGCCGCCATCAACAGCGATGGCCCTTTCCTCGTCGATCTGGCCTACCTGTACAAGAACGAGCGGTAACCCCAAGGCCCCCAATCTCAAACGAACGATGCACGATTCCATGCACCGAATGCTCCGTTGCGCCCTGCTGACGCTGCTCATCGCCATTCCCGCGAGTGCCCAGAAGCTGCCCTTTGCCATGGATGTCCCGACGCATGTGGACGCCTACGATCCGGCCATTCCCACGCCCGAAAGCGTGATCGGTCATGTGATCGGCACCCAGCACACCGTACCGCACGAGGTGGAGGACTACTTCCGCGCCGTGGCCGCCGTGAGCGACCGCGTCACGATGGACGTGCACGCCGAGTCCTACGAGGGCCGCAACCTGATCCACGCCATCGTGACCAGCCCGGCCAACCACGCCCGCCTGGACGAAATCCTCGAAGCGCAGCAGCGCGTGGCCAATGATCCGGACAGCGTGACGGACGCCGATATCGAGGACATGCCGGTCATCCTCTACCAGGGGTACAGCGTGCACGGCAACGAGGCATCGGGCACGGAAGCCGCGGTCCTGTATCTCTACCACCTGGCAGCCGGTCAGGGCGCCCAGCTCGAAAGCGCACTGGAGAACGCCGTCATCGTCCTTGTCCCCATGTTCAACCCCGACGGCAGGGATCGCTTCGCGGATTGGGTCAACAGGAACAGAGGAGGTGTTGCCACGGCCGACGGACAGGATTTCGAGCACAATGAACCCTGGCCGGGTGGACGCACCAATCACTACTTCTTCGATCTCAACCGGGACTGGATGGTGGCGCAGCATCCCGAATCGGTAGGCCGCATCGGCCTCTACCACACCTGGCGCCCGCACATCCTGACCGACCACCACGAAATGGGCGGCGGTTCGACCTTCTTCTTCCAGCCGGGGATCCCGACGCGCAACAACCCCAACACGCCCGAAATCAACACCGAACTGACACGGGAAGTGGCCACCTACCACGCAGCCGGCCTGGACGAGATCGGCGCGGCCTATTTCTCGGAAGAGGACTACGACGACTTCTTCCTGGGCAAGGGATCGGCCTTCCCCGACGTGCAGGGCACGATCGGCATCCTCTTCGAGCAGGGCTCGTCCCGCTCGCTGATGAGCGAACAGGCCGACGGTACGCTGCACTACGCCTTCACGGTACGCAACCAGT
>JAQCDI010000261.1 GCA_027620595.1 Bacteroidota bacterium
AGGTGGGCTGTCTCGAGGTTGGAGACTTCGACTTCTGCGGATAGGCGCTGGAATTTGGGGGTCACCCCCTGATCCACCTGACGGGACACCTCAGCGAGCGTCCGTTTGGCACGCTCGACGCTCTGGCTGCTTACCTGGACTTGTTGCTCGGCCAACAGTGCAGCGTACCAGGCATTCTTGACATCCCGTACCAGAACCTGCTGTTGCCGCTCCAGGCCTGCCTCATTGAACGGAAGGAGCCATTTGGACGCGCCGTAGGCGCCCAGGATGACACGCCCGTCAAAGATTTTCTGGGTAATGCTGAGTCCGGTTAGGTACACGCTGGGCACTTCGAACGGGTTGTCTCCGTCGCTGACCTCCACACCCGCGTCAGCCAGGCCCTGGGACTGCCGGAAGAAGTACTCCGCCGCTGAAATGGGATCGGAGGAGGCGTTTCCGTCGGTCCGAGCCTGCTCGTTGAAAGCAAGCCAGTCGAGAAATCCGAGGGACTGGAACAGTCCGCCCGCTTGGGAGCCCGCAAATGGGTTGGCGGACCGGACGTTGCGGGTGTAGGAGGAATTCAGATCCACATTCGGGAAGAGCTCGGCCCATCCTTCATTGACCTGGGCAGAGCCGTTCCGGACGTCGAGTCGTGCGTTCTCAAGGGCCAGGTTCTGGATGAGGGCAATCTGAACAGCTTCTTCCAGGGTGAGGACCACTTCGGTCCCGGTTTCCTGTGCCTGGACGGTCCAGGAGCCGGAAGCGAGCAACACAGCCAGCAGCAGGCGGCGCAATTTCATGGGGAAGGAGGAATGGGACATGGAGAAAGGCGGGTTCAGGCGCCGGCCCGGGCCGGGCCGGCGCCGTCGAGCAGGAAGGAGGTCATGAGGGAGGCCATCTCCCCGGAGGATTCAGGGAAGACACAAGCCGGATCACTTTGTGCCATGCAGGCGCGCATCTGTGCGCCATTGAGGTTGACAAGGATCAAGTGGGCCAGAAGTCGCGGAGGCATCGGGCGGAGTTCTTCGCGCTGCACGGCACGTTCGATCGGTACGGTCAGGGCATCCAGGGCCCGGGAACGCTGGTGCAGGAAGAAGGAGCGGGGTCCGGGGTCGTCGCTGAAACCAATGCGATGGGCCTCCCGAAGCAGCGTCAAGAACAACTCGGCCCGTTCCTGGAAAAATCGGAATGTGTGCTCAAGGAAGGCGGCCAGCGCTTGCCGGAATGGTTGCTCGGGCTGGCTGTCGAACGTGTCTGCCACCAGGTCGCACAATTCGTCATGGAATTGCTCTACAATGGCCAGCAGGATTTCCTGTTTGCCACCGGGGAAATAATTGTAGAGGGTGCCCTTTCCGAACTCAGCCCGGGTTGCCACTTCATCGAGGGTGGCGTCGGTATACCCCTTTTCTGCAAATACTTCCTGCGCGGCCGAGAGGATCTCAGCACGGCGGGCAAGGCGTTCGCGTTCGCGGCGGGGGAGACTGTGGGACAATGACTCCAAGCGTGATCGTCCGATGGGGTGGAAATGGTGCAGGGTACGAAAGTGACTGGTGAGTCACCATGCGACCCGTACGTCAGTAACCATTGACGGATGCACGTTACGCTTGAAGATTTGGCCAAGCATTCGGTACGTCTCAGACGAACCGTTCCAGCTGGTGGGTATAGAGGTAGTCCACCACGTTCTTGACGCTCTGGGTGGCGTCCTTGTGACAGACCAGCAACGCATCCTCCGTGTCCACCACGATGACATCATTGAGGCCGACCACCGCCACAAGGCGCTTGTCTGCAGAAATCAGGCACCGGGCTGCATTGTGCACGATGGCGTGTCCCTCGATGACGTTGCCCGTGGCACCGTGCTCGGAAAGTTCGTATACGGCCTTCCAATCCCCGACATCGCTCCAGTCGAAGGATCCCGGGACCACGTAGACCTTGTTCGCCCTCTCCATTACGCCGTAGTCCACTGATATGGACGGACAGTCACTGAAGGCCTGCCGCAGACGATCCGGGTCCAGGCTGGATGCCGAACTGCCTGCGAGATAGGAAAAAGCCTCATGTACGTCGGGAAGCAGGGTTTCAACGGCATGCAGGATGGAATCCGTCCGCCAGATGAACATGCCGCTGTTCCAGAGGAAATCCCCTGAGTCCAGGAATCGCTCAGCCGTTTCCAGATTCGGTTTTTCGGCAAAGGTGCGGACGAATAGCGCCGAAAGCTGGCCGGACCCATCCAGGTCGTCCGGGTCGAACTGTACGTACCCGTAACCCGTGGCGGGATAGGTGGGTTCGATTCCAATCGTGACCAGGCTGCCCTCCTCGGTGGCTTTGTCGATACCGACGCGCAGCGTGTCATGGAAAAGCCGGACATCCCGGATCACGTGATCGGACGGCAGCACCACCATGACCGCTTCGGGGTCCTTGGCATGGATGATCTGGGCTGCAAACGTGATACACGGAGCGGTATTCCGGCTGAGGGGCTCGGCCAGCACATTCTCAGGGGGCAGCGCTGGCAATTGCCGGCGGGTTTCGTCCACGTACCGTTCATTGGTCACGATGTGGATATTTTCCGTTGGCACGATGCCGGCAAGGCGCGCGACGGTGGCCTGGATCAGTGTGTCGTCACCGACGATGGAAAGGAACTGCTTGGGATGACTGCGTCGGCTGCGCGGCCAGAAGCGGCTGCCGATACCGCCGGCCATGATGACGGCGTGGACCATGTGCGGGTGATGCTGCGCCGGAGACGGGTCCGGCAGGAAACAAAAGGAAGCGGAGGGGGCAAACCCCGGTGCACGTACCGTCCAATCGGACGTGCGTTCCGGTGTCAGGGGCGGTAGGGGAGGACGACGTTGAAGGGGGTTTCCGGATGGGATCCCGTCCCCGATTGCAGCCGCATCAAGGGGGTAGTGTATACGATCCTGTACGCCTGGCAGGCCGACAACAGGCCCATTTTGCGAAGTTTCGACGGTTGTGGTTCGTCCTGACAAACGGGCCGGTATTTGTCAGGAACCGGGTGTACTTGTAAACCAACATCCCGGAGGGAGGGTGTCATGAAACTCAGCTTACAGTCCCTGTTGTTCGTTTTTCTGGCCCTGTCGGCGACGGGCTGCATCATCGAGGAAAGTGTCGGTCCTGAAGGGCCCATGGGTCCTCCCGGGAATGCCAACGTCTTCTCGCTCGGCTTCGACTTTTTCCTGGATGACGCGGTCGTCAACGGCGCGGTAGCTTCTGTCCAGTACGAGGTGCCGGACTTGACGGCCAGTGTGGTCGATGACGGTGCGATCCTGATGTTCTTCCGGGACCAGGGGACGTGGACGGCCATGCCCTATACGTTCGGTGTCGAGAGCCAGGATCTGCCTGCGGTGGATTACACCGTGTCGCTCGGGTTCGGATACGAAGTCGGTTTCCTGGAAGTCTTCTACGAGGCATCCACGGACGCCATCAATCTCCGGCAGCTTCCCGATCGGGAGATGAAAATGGTGGTCATCGACGGCTGGTATCATGGCAAAAGGAATGTGGATCTGACCGACTGGGAAATCGTCAAGGCCACGTTCGGATTGTCGGACTGAACGCTCTGGCCGGGATGTGCTTCAGGTCCGACAAACCGGACCGATAACCGGAGAAGTCCTCCCAAGCATCCACTCGATCCTCAGCGAGCATCATGAACCATCTGAACTTTGATCGCGAGTCCCCGGTCCGCCGCGCCAACACGGCCTCCATGCGCAAAATTGTCTCTGGCTTCTGCCGGACGGCCATGGAAGATTACCGCAAGGCGGGATATCCCTTCGGCAAGACCATGGATGGCATGCTGATCTGGTTCGAATACGGTCAATTCACGACGGACAACTGAGTCCGAAGACATCATCGGACGATGTGGGCCGGGCGG
>JAQCDI010000262.1 GCA_027620595.1 Bacteroidota bacterium
TGGACCACAAGAGCAATACAGCAGCTTGCTGCACACGCTCGGCGGCGAAATCACCTCCATCCGGGTGTTCCCCGGTCACTGGGTGATTGGCGGCGCTTGGGACGGCATGCAGGTGGTCGACACAGGGGATTTCCCCTCACCGGGCGCTTTCCATGCCTGGAGCCTCAATGCAGAATGGCATCGTCGGGTGGGTCGCGATGCCACCGTGAAGCTGAATGCGGGAAGCAAGCCGCGATTTCCCACCATGCGGGAGTTGTTCGGGACCGCCCTGGCGCGTTTTGTAACCAATCCGGATCTGCGTCCGGAGCGCACCTGGATGGCCGAGGCGGGCCTGGAGATCCTCCGCTCGCGTGCCTCAGGCGAACTCCTCCTCTTCCTGCAGCGGACCATGGACACCATCGACCAGGAGCAGGTCACAGTGGACGGTGAGCGCAAGCGCAGACGGGTGAATCTGGACGGCAGCCGGGTGTGGGGCCTGGAAGGGCAGGGAGCTGCCCGACTGGCAGGCCGGTTGTCCCTGCAGGGACACGTCACCTGGATGCGGCCCATCGGATTCGAGTCCGGTGGATCCCGTCACCTGACCGAGAAGCCCGAGGTATTGGCCACCGTCCAGACCCAATGGACCCTTCGTCGTGGTGTGGTCCTGGATACGGGAGTCCTGCACACGGGCCGGGCGTGGGGCAGGGACGCCTCGGATGTCCTGGTCGCATTGCCGTCCTCGTGGCGGATCAACGCGCGTCTTGCCTTGCAGCGCTATTTCACCGATGCAGAGACGTTTGGACAGCTGTTTGCCGGTGTCAACAACCTGACCGATGCGCTACACTTGCCCCAGCTTGGCCTTCCCGATGCCGGGCGTACCTGGCGGGTGGGGCTCAGTCTGTCGCGCTGATTCCACTCCGGTCCATGATGGCTGGCGCGAACCGCCTCTCAGGCCCGGTTCGGCTTTCAAGACAGGTGCGCCACGATGCGGTAGGAGGCCTCCGAGGGACGAGCGATGAACATCATCTTGGTCCGTGCCCAGGTGGAACGGAACAGGTCCGAGTCACGATAGGAATCGAGGGCGGCCTCATCTTCCCATAGACTGTAGGTGGTCATCCGGCCCGGGTGATCCAGGTCCTGCAGCAGGGTAAGCTCGTGACACCCGTCTACGGCTCGGATGGCATCAGACACCGAGTGGAACAGTTCGAGGAAAGCGTCGACATTCTCCGGGGCAAACTCCATGTGCACCACGCGTCGGATCATGCCCCCAGTTCCTCCCGTGTGGCCATGGCCGCCCTGCGGGCCGCCTCCGCGAAATTGCTCCCGCCGCTGGCATAGAGGATGGCCCGGCTGCTGTTGATCAGGACCGGTCCCGCTCCGGCGGCCCGCATGACGGCTTCCGCCGACCCGCCCTGGGCACCCACGCCCGGGATGAGAAAGGGAGTCGAGGGGAGGAGATCCCGCAGCCGACGCATGTCCTCGGGGTCGGTGGCACCCACAACGAGGCCGGCCTCTCCTGCAGATTCATTTTCCCATTCCGCCACCTGCTGTGCTACATGCTCATACAGGGGCCGGCCATCCAGGATCAACTGCTGGAAGTCCTTTCCACCCGGATTCGATGTCCTGGCCAGGACGAAGGCACACGTGCCGGGACGATCCATGAATGGGTCGACAGAATCTCGACCCATGTAGGGGCTCACCGTGATGGAATCATATCCCAGTCCCTCGAAAACGGATCGGGCATAGAAGGTGGCCGAATTGCCGATATCCCCGCGCTTGGCATCCGCGACGGTGAGGACGTCCGCCGGGATGACGTCAAGCACTTCCTGCATGACGTCCGTTCCCCGCGCCCCGAGGGCTTCGAAGAAGGCGAAGTTGATCTTGAACGCCACTGCCAGATCGGCGGTGGCTTCGACAATGGCGCGGCAGAAGCGGGAAACGGCCTCTTCGGGTGTCAGAGAGGATCGGAGGGAAGCGGGAATACGCTCCAGGTCAGGGTCCAGGCCGACACACAGCACGGAGTGTCGGGCACTGCGAAGGGAAGCAAGGCGGTCGCTGAAAGACGGTTTCACGGAATATTGAAGGGGTTGGGAAATGGCCGCAAAAGCGCCTGAATATACCGCTTGCAGAGGGGTTTTGCCGTAGCCAGGTTAACACTGTTCACCTCGGCTGCTGTTTGTGCTATATTGGGCTGGAACCCCAAGTGAAAAAGGGCCATATACGGCGCAAAAGCGCTTTTTCATCTTATGCCTTTCCAATCTCCAGACACAATGGGAATCGACAGTCTCAAGCTCAAGAACGTCTCCGAACAGGATCAGAAAATGATCCGGGATATCGAGGCCATGATGGGAGCCGAACCCGACACCATGGGGTTTGCCAAGAATCTCTTCTGGGGCCGGTACCGGAATGATCTCGTGACGCCCTATCCGGTCGTTTCCGATGACGAACGCAGGCGCTGCGATACGCTGGTTGCGGAGCTCGAGAACTACATGAAGAACGAGCACCCGTCAATCGAGATTGATCGGGATCAGGAAATCCCCGAGTGGGTGATCCGTCGCCTGTTCGACATGGGCGTGATGGGCATGACCGTGCCCGAAGAGTACGGCGGACTCGGCCTGGGTATCTCGTCCTACAACCGCGTTCTGGAGACCATCGGCGCCTATTGTGGCTCGACATCGGTCATGGTTTCTGCCCACCAGTCCATCGGTTGCAAGGCCATCATGCTCTTCGGCAACGAAGAGCAGAAGAAGACCTTCCTTCCGGGGGTCGCCCGCAAATACCTGTCGGCGTTCTGCCTCTCCGAACCGCAGGTGGGATCGGACGCCGCCGGGCAGGAGACCCGTTGCGTGCTGTCCGAGGACGGCACCCACTACGTCCTCAATGGGGAGAAGAAGTGGAGTACGTCCGGCGCCCTGAGTGGCATGTACACCGTCATGGCCAAGCAGATGGTCCAGGATCCGAAGACGGGCAAGACCAAGGAAAAAGTAACGGCCCTGATCTGCACGCCGGACATGGCGGGGATCGACATTTTCGAGGCGAACCGCTCGAAGACCGGTATCCGCGGTACCTGGCAGGCGCGCATCCGCTTCACCAACGTCAAGGTGCCCCGGGAGAACCTGCTCCATAAGGAGGGACGCGGACTCCACGTGGCCCTGATCTGCCTCAACTTCGGTCGCTGTACGCTCTCGGCCGGCATCACCGGTGCCGCCAAACGGGCCGCCGACCAGGCCACGAAATGGGTGCAGACGCGGCATCAGTTCCAGCGTCCGCTGGCAGATTTTGAACTCGTTCAGCAGCGGATTGCCCGCATGTATGCGCAGACCTACGCCATGGATGCGCTGCTCTACATGATGACAGGCATGCTGGATCGGGGGGATGAGGACATCATGGTGGAAACCGCCATGACGAAGGTGTTCTGCTCGCAGATCGGCTGGGAGACCATCGATGACGCCATGGAGATCATGGGCGGCGAAGGGTACATGACGGAGAATGAGCTTGAGCGGATCTGGCGGGACAACCGCATCCATCGCATCGTGGAGGGATCCAACGAAGTCATGCAGCCCTTCATCTTCGGGTACGGCGGCAAGCAGCTGGCAGAGCAGATGATGAGCATCCAGCAGGGGTTGACCTGGGACTCGGATGAGTCCCTTGGCCGCAACCTGGGCCGGATCCTGGGCAACGCCGTACGGCCGCGGGTCCTGGCCAAGGCCATTCCGCTGGCCCTTGAACTCTTTGGAGGATACAAGCCGGGTGCGCCGCGTGTGCAGGTGGCCAACCCCGAATTGCGTTCGCAGGCGGCGAGGCTTGAACGGCTCGTTCGGGACCACGCCCCCTACTTCAAGATGGCGTCGAAATGG
>JAQCDI010000263.1 GCA_027620595.1 Bacteroidota bacterium
GACCAGCGGGATGCTTCCGACCTGATCAAGGCCCTCTCGCGGGATCTGCCTGCAGCCGACGGCGGATGGCTGGCCCGGCGCCATGTGTCGTCCGCCCTGACCGCGATGTTGCCCCGGATGATGGTTCGCCTGCACCCCCAGCGGCGCTTGGCCGTGGTCCGTGCGTTCCGCGGGTCCTCCGGCGATCCCTCAGAACGCTCGGTATTCCTCGTATCCGTTCGGCGCGCCCTGGAAACCGAAGGCCTGCATGCGGTGGCCCACCGCCTGACTCCCGATGCGCTGGAAGAAGCCATGCGGCGCTACCTGGCTGAAGCCATGGCCCCGCTGCCGGAGGCGCTCGAGCAGGTCCTCATTGATTCGCCGGAAGCCTCCCGAAACCGGGTGGCCAAAAGGGGCCGCAAAATCTCCCTGCCTACGCGGATTGCCATCGGCCTGCTGGTCATTCTTTCTGCATCGGCCATCGGAACGTGGATTACTGCTCCCCCGGCCGCCGATGACCTGCAGCGTGCAGAGCTCTTTGATCGACTCTCCGTGCTTCCCGACGGTGCCGAACCTTCTTTCCGTGCCAACGAGCCCGAGCAGGTTGAGCGCTACATCCGGGACCGGCTGGGAATGGAGGTGTCAGTCCCCCGACTGGATGGCGGAAATCTTGCTGGCGTTTCTGTCCGGGAGGTGGCCAATCTGCGGCTCCCCATGCTCCACTACTCTTTTGAGGATGGACGCCGGGTCCTGGTCACGGTCATGGATTACCGCCAGATCGATGCAGCACGCGCTGTCTTCCTCGTGGATCGATCCATCCTGGACCATATCGCCGAGTTCGGACAAGTGGATGTCCGCAATGCACCGGAGTTCTTCCGGGTCACGTGGCGCTTCCGGGACGACATTTATCTGGCGTTGCAGTCCGATACGGATCCGGAACTGCGCCAGCGATTCCAGTTCGAATAGGCACTGCGTGCAGTGGGCTGGCACCCCGGCGCCCCAAAGCTGAACATCGGATGCCTCAGTGCAGCGGGATCTCGATCCGGAAGGTGGAGCCTTCCCCGGGCCTGGAGGCGGCGAGCGTGAGCGAGCCGCCGTGGTAGTCCTCGACGATGCGCTTGGCCAGGCTCAATCCCAACCCCCATCCGCGCTTTTTGGTGCTGTAGCCCGGACGGAACACGTTTTTCCACTGCCGTCGGTCGATTCCCTTGCCGGTATCCCTGACATCGATCCGCACCCGGTCGTTGACACGAAGTGCCTCGATATGGATCTGGCCGGTGCTGGACTCCATGGCATCGAGGGCGTTCTTGAGCAGATTCTCGATGACCCACTCGAACAGGTCGGCATTGAGCGGCGCCTCCAGACCCGGCTCGACCTCCACCTCGACGCGGAAGATGCCGACACTCTTGGGAATCCGACGGCGGATATAGGAGGCTGTGGTTTCCAGCACCGGCCCTACAGGCTGCCGATCAAGCTTTGGAAGGCTGCCGATGTCCGAGAATCTGGCGGTGACCCGTTGCAACCGGACGATGTCGTTCTCGATTTCGGAGAATGCTTCGTCATCGGCCTGCGCTCCCCGCTCTTCCTGGCGGTTCAACCGTAACATCTCCACCCAGCCCATGAGGCTTGAAATGGGCGTTCCCAGCTGATGGGCGGCTTCCTTGGCCATACCGACCCACAGGCTGCTCTGTTCACTGCGACGGATGTAGGAGAAGCCAAGGTACCCGACGAATACAAAGAGCGCTCCGAAGAGCAGCTGGATATAGGGGAACCACCGCAAGCGCGAAACGAGGTCCGATTCGCCGTAGTAGAGGACCTGGACAAAACGGGTTGCGGGAAAGAACTCGGTCTCCGGAAAATTGACCACGATCGGAATCGGTTCGTTGACCGTGGCCATACTCTGTGCCTCCTGCAGCAACCTGTCGGTGACGAGGTCCCGATCCGACTCCGACACGCCTTCCAGCGTTTCCTCGGACACTGACACATTGCGCCACGAACCCGGCAGGCCCGACGCTGAATCCACGACGATGGCGGGAATACCGCTGAAAAGGTCCTGGTTGCTCAGGATGTACTTCTGTACGAAGTCGATGCCGATGTCCTGCGGGCCGGCCTGTGCCCATCGCAGTGCCGATTGGTATCGGCTCATGTCCCCTGCCGGCAGGGGCGCAAACGATCCATCCGATACGTCCCGCCACGTGGTCAGGAGATCCTCCAGCTCCATGAAGACACGGGGGCCGGGCTGATTGGCCACCTGCTGCTGAGCAAGCGGGATCTGTTCCAGCGCACGGGCCCATAGTTCCACGGCCGCGGCTTCGCGCTCTTTCAGCTGGCCGACCAACCGGGTGGTATACCACAGCGATGCCACGGCGATGAGGCCGGCGAAGGCAATAAGCCCCAGCTTCAGATTGGTGGACAGTCGGTAGGCTTTCATCCGGGTCTGCGGGCTGGCTTTTCGTGTCGCAACGCTTCCGCCGGTGGGCTCAGAGGCCCGGGTCTAACAGTGGATGGTCTGTTCCCGTTTCGGCCCCGTGGAAATGATGCTGGCCGGTACGCCGAGGTAGTCGGTCATGAAGCGCAGATAATCCTGGGCTTCGACCGGCAGGTCCTCATACTGCGTGATACCGGTAATGTCCTTCTGCCAACCGGGCAGGGTCACATACTCGGGCTCGACCCGCGAAAGGGTCTGGAGGTCATTCGGGAAGCGCCGCGAGACGTTGCTACCCAACCGGTATTCGGTGCAGATCTTTATTTCGGCCAGATGCGAAAGTACGTCCAGCTTGGTGATGGCCAGGTCGGTGAATCCGTTGATCATGGTCGAGTAACGAAGTGCCACCAGATCCAACCAGCCGCAGCGACGCGGGCGCCCGGTCGTGGCTCCGAACTCGTGACCCACCCGGCGCAGGTCCTCTCCCTGCTCGTCGAGCAGCTCCGTCGGGAACGGTCCATTGCCTACACGGGTGCTGTAGGCCTTGACGATGCCGATTACCCGATCCACTGCCGTGGGCGGCACACCGAGGCCGGTGCAGCACCCGCCTGCGGTGGGATGCGAGGAGGTCACGAATGGGTAGGTGCCGAAATCGACATCCAGCAACGAACCCTGGGCGCCTTCGGCCAGGATGCGCTTGCCCTGGGCCAGTGCTTTTCCAAGGAGTTCGGTGGTGTCGGTGATGAACGGGTCGATCAGCTTGTCGAACTCGATGTATTCCTCGATGATGGCATCGACATCCAGTTCGCCGGCGCCGTAGACCTTCTGGAGGATCGCATTCTTCTCTTCCATCGATTCCAGCAACTTCTTGCGCAGCAGATCGCGGTCCAGCAGATCGACAACCCGGATGCCGGATCGAGCAAACTTGTCCACATAGGCCGGACCGATGCCCCGCCCCGTCGTACCGATGGCTCCGCCGTCGCGCCAGCGCTCCCGCGCCTCTTCCACCTTCTTGTGGTAGGGCATGATCAGATGGGCGTTGTGGGAGATATGCAGACGTCCCTCCACTTCGTACCCGAGATCCCGGATCATGGCAATCTCCTTGAGGACAGCCGCGGGGTCGATGACCACGCCGTTGCCGATCACGCACTGCACCCCGTCGTGGAAGATGCCGCTCGGCACCAGGTGCAGGACGAATTCCTTGTCCTCCCAACAGATGGTATGTCCCGCATTGGCCCCGCCTTGATAGCGGGCTACAATGTCGATGTCGCGGGAAATGAGGTCGACGATTTTGCCTTTACCCTCATCGCCCCATTGGCTTCCGATGACGATGGTCACTGGCATGGAGACGTACCTGGCAAGATGGATGGGTGGATGGAATGCAGGAAAGATCAGCAGGGCCGATCACTCCGATTGACAGG
>JAQCDI010000264.1 GCA_027620595.1 Bacteroidota bacterium
CTGGCCGTTCGACCGAAACCGGCAATGCCCAGCTGGTACATGTGGCACGCCCCCAGGCCGATCCGCTCTTCCCTATCGGCTACGCCGCTTCGGATCGGGATGCCCGCCCCCTGCCGGCATACCACGAAGAGCAGTTGGACGAACGCGTACTGGCCATGCGTCGACGCGTACGGCCCGGGATGACCGGTCTGTGGCAGGTTTCAGGGCGCTCGGATGTCGGAACGGACGGCATGGAGCATTTCGATTCCTACTACGTACGCAACTGGTCCATCTGGCTCGACATCGTGGTCCTGGCCAGGACGTTCCAAGCTGTTTCCCGCTCCGCCGGGGCCTACTGACGCGTCGGGCACGGGCGAACCGTTCGTCCGCCCATCCGGCGGAAGGAATCCGACGGAAGCTGTCCGGCATGTTGGATTGGTGCAAGGAGTTTCCTTGCCTATCTTGTCAACAATACCGGCCTTCCGATACATCTTCCTATTCAGCGAAAGCCCTTCTTACATGTCCCAGGCACCTGGCGCCCCGGCGCGCTCCTGGTCCATTGACTGGACCAACACCCTGTTCCTCGGAGGATACCATCTCCTCCTCTTCATCCTGTTGCCCATCTACATTGCACGGTATGATGCGTCTGCAGACCTGATACTGGGGACGGCGGCGCTCTGGACACTCTGCCTGTTGGCCATCACGATGGGCTACCATCGCCTGTATGCCCACAAGACCTACCGGACCCATCCGGCCATCGAGGCCTTCCTGACCTTCTTCGGAACGCTCTCCACGCAGGGCAGCATCTTTTCCTGGTCCCACGACCATCGGATCCACCACCGCCATGTGGATACCGATCTGGACCCCTACAGTGCGCCCAAGGGCTTCTGGCACTCCCACATGCTGTGGATGCTAAAGAAACGCCCGGATATCAATCCCCGTGTGATCCACGACCTCTGGGAGCGCCCATCGCTGCAGTTCCAGCACCGGCACTTCGGCTCCTTGATGGTGGCCACCAATGTCATTGCCTGGGCGGCTCTGTGGGCCATCACCGGGGATCCGGTCGGTTCGTTCGTGATCGGAACCCTTCTGCGCATGTTCCTGGTGCATCACTGCACGTGGTTCATCAACTCCCTTGCCCACATGTGGGGTTCGCAGCCTTTCAGCACGGAACACACGGCCGTCAACAACTTCATCCTCTCGGTGCTCACGTTCGGCGAAGGATACCACAACTACCATCACACGTTTGCCGGCGACTACCGCAACGGCATCCGCTGGTGGCAGTTCGACCCAGCCAAGATCGTGATCTGGACCTTGAGCAAGATCGGTCTTGCCCACGACCTGAAGCGTGTGAACCACCTGACCATCAAGCGCCGCCTTGTTGCCGCTGACCGCCACCTGATGATGGAGCGGATCGAGGAATTGCGGCACCGCATCGACGTGGAAGCCTGGAAGCGTCAGGTCGAGGAAGCAGCAGCTTCGCTGACCGAGAACCTGAATGGACTCAAGACGGCCACCGACCGCTTCCAGCGCCTCAGGGACGAGAAGATGGCTGAAATGCGGGAGGCCCGCGACGGGAAACTGGCCGAAATGCGCTCCCTGCGCGATCAGAAGATGCAGGAAATGCGCGAGGCCCGCGACGGCACCATCCGTCACATGCGGGAAGTCCGCGATGAAGAGATCGAAGCCCTCAACCAGCGGATCGAGGAGCTGAAACAGGCCGTTTCCGAGGAAATGGAGGCCTGGAAATCCATGGTCCACCTGGTTTTGGAGTCTCCCGAATCCCGTCTGGCCATGGTTCCCGCGGCTCGCTGAGCAGCTGGCTCAGGCTTCATCTTCCCCGGCGCCCAACTCCAGCTGCCGGGGCATGACCTCCAGCGGCTCGACGTCCGGCAGCTCTGCCGAGGACGAGGAACCCAGTTCCTTGAATTTGCGGGCTGAAACCAGGACACGGCTTTCCATGGAAGCGACGGCCTTGTTGTAGCTGGATGTGGCCGTCTGCAAGCCGCGCCCAACCTTGTTGATGTGTTCGGCCATGACCCGGAGCCGCTCGTAGAGCTCCTGACCCAGGCGCGAAATCTGCTGCGCATTCTCGGCAAGCTGCTCCTGACGCCACCCGTACGCCACCGCCCGAAGGAGCGCAATCAATGTGGTCGGCGTGGCGATGATCACGTTGTTCTCCACCCCGTATTCGATGAGCGAAGGATCGTTCTGTAGTGCGGCGTAGAAGAACGATTCCCCCGGCAAGAACAGGACCACCATGTCCGGCGTGGTGTCGAATTGGTCCTGATACGCCTTGGTGGACAACTGCTGGACGTGTGTGCGGATCTGCTTGGCGTGCTGCGCCTGCTTCTGCTCCCGCTCTTCCTCGTCACGGGCCTCTACAGCTTCCAGATAGGCGGACAGCGGCGCTTTGGCATCGAGAACGATGATCTTGTCCCCGGGCAGGTTCACGATCATGTCGGGACGCAGACGCCCGTTGTCGGAATGCACCGTATGCTGCTCCTGGAAATCACAGTGGCCCACCATGCCGGCCATCTCCACCACCCGACGGAGCTGGATCTCTCCCCAGCGCCCGCGCACGCTCGGCTTGCGGAGGGCGTTGACGAGGTTGTTGGCCTCCTTTCGAATGGCCAGCTGGGCTTCGGAGAGCCCTTTGACCTGCTCGGTAATCGAAGCGTAGGCTTTCTCCCGATCCTTCTCCACCTCCCGGACGTGTTTGGAAACGTCTTCCAGCGTCTTGGAGAGCGGCGTCACCAGCTTTTCGAGCTCCAGCTTCCGCTTCTCCTCCTTGGCATCCACATTGGTGATCATCTTCTCCATCTGGGTGCGGGCCAACTCGAGAAAACTCTTGCTGTTCATATCCAATGCCTTGCGGGACAGCGCATCGAACTGCTTCATCAACTCATCCTGCGCCTTGATCAGGGCATCCTGCTTCTCCTGCCACCCTTTGACCTCCTGCGCCCTCGCGGCCCGCTCGGCAGACAGCTCAGCGCGCGCCTGGGCATTGGCTTCGCGGAGTCCGACGAGCTCGATGCGTGCTTCGTCGCGGGCCGCGAGCAACTCTTCGCTGCGGGCCTCAATGGCCGCCGTCCTTGATTTGAAGACGAGGAATACGACGCCAGCTCCAGCCAATGCTGCGAACAATCCAGTGAGGACCAGGGATGTCATGGAATCGGGGGTTCTATGATGGAAAGGGCACGGTCCAGATGCGTGGACCAGATGAAACCCCTGGGCCGTTGGCCCGAAAAAAGTGATCCCCAGGCATCAACATAGGCCTGGATCTGCGACGCGTGCCGGTTGCGGAGGGTTGCCTCCGATGCCCGGTCGGACTTGTAGTCAACAATGGTCCAGCCGCCCTTGCCGAGAAAGGCAAGATCCACGATGCCGGACCGGAGCACCGTTTCGTCCCCATCCTCGCGGGCCAGGGAAAACGGAACCTCCGTGAGCACCCGCTCGGCCGCGGCCAACTCCTTCCACAGCGGGGACGCCATGAAGGCTTCGAGGCGGCCCTCAGCCTGTGTTTCCAGGACGGCCGCAACGACCGGTCCGGAGGCTTCGAGGACTTCGCGGACAATGGCCCGCGTATCAATCTCCTTGATCGGCAGTTTCCGCTTGGCGGCCAGCGCTTCGAAAAGGGTGTGCCAGGCCGTTCCGAGGGCGCGCGCTTCATTGCCTGGTCGCGATTCCCCCCCGGTCGCGGGCTCCGGCGTTTCCAACCCCTCTTCCGCGTCACTCGGGCGCTCAACGCGCCAGGTACTGCGGGACAGCTCCCTGATCCGCTGCGCCGGATCGAAGCGCTCCTCTG
>JAQCDI010000265.1 GCA_027620595.1 Bacteroidota bacterium
GCCCTGTCGGTTTCGCTGGGCAAGTCCCTCGTCATATCGACCCTCCTGGATATCGTGGACGACTTCGAGCGCAGCCTTGAGGCCACGAACAGGGCCGAGGCCGAATCGGTCGACGAGCCGTCGCCGATGTACCAATCCCTGAAAAGCGGCGTAGAACTGGTCCACCAGAAACTGATGGGCGAACTGCGCAAGCTGGGTGTGGAAGCCATTGAGGCGGTCGGGCAACCTTTTGATGAGGAGCTGCACGAAGCCATGATGCAACAACCGGCTGCCGAAGGGCAGGAAGCCGGCATCTGCCTGACCGAAATCCAGCGCGGCTATCGCATGGGTGAGCGCATCCTCCGGCACGCCCGGGTCATTGTCTCAAGCTGACATGAGAGATTACTACGACATCCTGGGGGTGGCGCGCGGTGCCGATGCCGCCGACATCAAGAAGGCCTACCGCAAGCTGGCCCTGCAGTACCACCCGGACCGCAATCCGGGTGACAAGGACGCAGAAGGCAGGTTCAAGGAGGCTGCAGAAGCCTATGAAGTCCTCTCCGATCCGGCCAAGCGCCAGCGTTACGACCAATTCGGTCACGCCGGTGTCCGCGGCGGGGCGGCAGGTGGACAGGCAGGATTCCAGGACATCAACGACATTTTCAGCGCGTTCTCGGACATCTTCGGGAGCGGTGGCAGCATCTTTGACGAAATGTTCGGCGGACAGCGCGGAGGTGGGCGTGGACGGCGTCAAGGCCGGCCCGGGAATGACCTGCGCATCAAACTGCCGCTGACGCTGGAGGAAATTGCCGAAGGCACCGAAAAAAAGATCAAGGTCCGCAAGTTCATTGCCTGCGAAACGTGTGAAGGTCGGGGGGTCGAGGATGCCGAGCGCGGCATGGAAACCTGTGCCACGTGCCAGGGGGTGGGCGAAGTGCGTCAGGTGTCGAGGTCGGTATTCGGGCAGTTCGTGAACGTGCAGCCGTGCCCGGCATGCCGTGGAGAGGGCCGGATCATCAAGAACCCCTGCGGATCGTGCGAGGGGGAAGGACGGCTCAAGGGCGAGGAAACCATCACCATCACGGTACCTGCCGGTGTGCTCGAGGGGCACTATCTGACCCTGCGCGGCGCCGGGAATGCGGGCCAGCGCAGTGGCAGGGCCGGAGACCTGCGTGTGGAGATCGAGGAGAAGAAGCACGAGCATTTCACCCGTGAGGGCCTCGACATCTACCACGAGCTGCATATTTCCTTTCCGGACGCGGCGCTTGGAACGGAAGTGGATGTGCCGACACTCAAGGGCCGCGCACGCCTACAGATCGACCCCGGACTGCAATCGGGCAAGATCCTGCGTATGCGCGAACGCGGCTTGCCCGACATCGAATCCTCGCGTAAAGGGGATCAGATGGTGCGGGTCCATGTGTGGACGCCCACCAAGTTGACCGATGCCGAGCGGGCCTCGATCGAGTCCCTGCGCAACGCAGAGCACTTCCAACCGGATCCCGACTCCCTTGGGGATCGTCGGGGCTTCTTTTCCCGGGTAAAGGACGTGTTCTCCTGAGCGGAGTCCATCCATTCCTGCTCAACCACCCTCCAACATCGTGTCCGACCCTTCATTCCTTCCCGTCGACCCGGAGACGTTCCGTCGAGGCATGCGTCACGTGCCCACCGTAGTGACCGTAGTCACGTTCGATGCACAGGAGGCCCCGTGCGGCGTGACCATCGGATCGTTCGTGAGTCTTTCGCTCGAGCCGCCGCTGATCTGCTTCAACATCAAGAAGGATTCGGATATCCACGATGAGATCGTGGCCGCAGAGCGTTACCTCGTACATGTCCTGTGTGACGACCAGGCGGCGGTTTCCGACCGTTTCGCCGATCCGGCCCGCTCCACTCGGGCCATGCTCGACGGAACGGACACCGAAGAAGGACCGCATGGCATCCCGACGCTCAAGCGGTTCCTTGTCCGGTTTGATTGCGGGCGAACCGCGATCCACGACGGTGGCGACCACTCGATCATCCTGGCGTGCGTGGAAGGGATAGCGGAAGGGGCAGCGGCCCGTCCCATCGTATATCACCAGCGGGCCTATTGGGCCGTTGGTCCCCAGGTGGCCGACCGCAAACAGACCTGACTCTCATCAGCCGGGAGGGGAGAGGGTTTCGCCCGCTGATCCGGTGCCGAAGAAGGCAAAGTCATATCGGCACGGATCCGCTGGATCGAGCAGGCGGCAGGCCGCGGTCAACTCCTCCACAGCCCGCCAGTCATTGGCCTTCCGGGTAAGGAGCCCCACGGCCCGGGCCTGGGTTCCGGAGTGGACATCGAGGGGCAGCAACAGTTCGCAGGGGGAGAGGGCGGTCCAACAACCGAGATCGACAGGCCCGGGCCGGACCATCCAGCGCAGGAACATGCAGATCCGTTTGCAGGCGCTGCCGGTGGACGGACGGGCCACATGCCGGTTCATCCGGACAGGTTGGCCGGGAACGGCACCGAGGATGGCTGCCGAGAGGGCTTCCATGCCATCCCTTGCCGGGGCCTCTACGGTCATTCCTGCGGCGAAGACCGATTCCAGGGTCCGTGTCCGGGTGACCTGTTGCAGCGCCAGGACCAATCCTGACAGGTCCTGGGCGTTGAAAGTGCGGTGTACGAACCCGCTCAGCCGTGGCGCATCCCGACCATGGGAAAAGTCGTGGATGAAGCGACGGGGTCGGTAGTCGAAGCGCTCGCACAGCTCAGCCAGCTTGCGCAGCATGATGTCCCGTCGTCCCCACGCCAACAAGGCAGCAAACAGGCCGATGAGCACTTGATCTTCCGGATCATCGAACCCGTGCGGGATGGATACCGGATCGTCCTCGATGAAGGTCACCTGTTCGAACCGATGGGCAATGGGATCGAGGTAGGAGCGGAGCTCTTTTACCTGTTCCGGCCCCATCACACGCCGCGGCCCAACAGGGCCAGGGCGTTGGCTAGATCCACATTTCCGCCGCTGACCACGATTCCCACCCGTTTGCCGGCCAGATCGGATCCCCTCGAGAGCAAACCGGCCAGTGCCAGGGCGCCGGTGGGTTCGACGATCAGCTTCATCCGTTCCCAGAAGAAACGCATGGCCTCGATGAGGGCGTCGTCCGACACCGTGATCATGTCGTCGACATATTCGAGTACGAGCGGGAAGGTGACCTTGCCCAGGTAGGGGGTGCGGGCCCCGTCGGCAATGGTGTCGGGATTGTGGACGGTCTGCAGGGTCCCGGTCCGGAAGGAGCGGGTGGCGTCGTCTCCGGCCTCGGGTTCGACACTGATCACCCGGCACGAGGACTGCAGGTGCTTGGCCGCAATGGCGCATCCTGAGAGCAGTCCGCCACCACCGCAGCAGACGAACATGACGTCCAGTTCGTGCGCCGCCTGCATCAGTTCGAGGCCCACGGTGCCCTGTCCCGCCACAACGTGGGGATGGTCGTAGGGGGGAATGAGCGTCATGCCCCGCTCATCCTGGATCTGGCGGGCCAGGTCTTCCCGTGCCACGACGTGCTTGTCGTACGTAATGATCTCGGCGCCATATCCGCGGGTGGCGGCCTTCTTGATGGCGGGTGCGTCCTCGGGCATGATGATCGTCGTCGGAACGCCGAGCAGACGGCCGGACAGGGCGATGGCCTGGGCATGGTTGCCGGACGAGTAGGTCAGGACACCCCGCTCCTTGTCGCTCTCGCGGAGCCGGCTCATGGCGTTGTAGGCACCACGGAACTTGAAGGCGCCTGTGCGCTGGAAATTCTCGCACTTGATGAACACCGTGGCACCGGTCTGCTCTTCAAG
>JAQCDI010000008.1 GCA_027620595.1 Bacteroidota bacterium
AACCGTCCGGCACACCAGACCAGGCATTCCTCCGCGCCGGGCAGCAGGGCCACCTCTTTGGCGCGATAGTAGGCCTCCATCCGCCGCACGATCTCCTCCTCAACGTCGGCTGGAGTCAGTGCCTCCTTGATGCACGCACGCACATTCGCTACCCAGGTGGCGGTACTCACCCCGGCTTGGGCGCGCTGCTCGCGCTCGGTCCAGATGCATCCGTGCGCCTCGGCCAGCTCGCAGCGCGCCCGGTACCACGACGCTTCGCTGTCCACGAGCAGACCGTCGAGATCAAACAGGACCGTTGTGATCTTCGCCGCCATCATCGCCCTGTGATGATGACTTCGGGGAACGTGGCCACCCGAAGCGTCGTGGCTCCATATGGGATCAGTTCGATGTCCTGCGGTTCGCCCGAATCCCGGATATCCATCCTGACGGGGGATGGCGGCATGGGCCCTGCGGCCGTGTTGAACTCCGTCCAGTAGGGGATGCGCACTCCCTTGGCGCGTAGACGCACCGGCACGGCGTCTTCGGTCCAGAAATAGAGCGGCGTATCACCGGAGCGCACGAGTTCGAAGCCCGCAGCAGGATTCTGAGGGTCGAGAGGAAGGCCGTAATTCCAGTCGCCTGTACGACGCACGACGCGCATGTTGGGCGTGTTCTCGCCCGGCGTCAAGACCGGTTTTTCCTGCATTTCGCCCTCCACAGACATGGCAAAGAGCAGTGGACCGCGGTGCACGGCCACGGAGTTCTCGTGCCAACGCGAGAACTCCAGATCGGCGGGCAATTCGAGGCGCACCCGATCCGCGGTTCGCCAGACCCGGTCAATGACGGCCATCGTGCCCGCCTGCACCGGAATGATCTCGCCGTTGACCGTGAGCCGGGCAGCGGGGCTCCATGCCGGGATGCGCAGATGCAGCGGGAAGGACGTGGCCGCTTCCACCTCAATGGTGAATCGCACCACATCCTCGACCGGGTAGTTCGTCTCCTGCCGGATGGTCACTTCCTTGCCGCCGCGCACGAACGCGGTGACCGATGAGGGCAGGTAGGTCAGGGCGGCCAGGCCGCCGTCGGCCGTGGCCATCCAGCTGTGCTGCACGAGCTTGGGCCACCCCTGATGCAGGTTGGTCGTACAGCAGGGATAACCTGTCAGGAGGCCGAAGCAGGCCGCATCCTGGTAGGCGTCGAAGAAGAGCCCGTGGTCGCCGTTCGTGAGGTCGATCTGGTTGACCTGCTGGAAGTACTGCCGGTCCCGCTGATCGTCGGTGACCTGGGTGGGGAGGGCGTTGTAGGCCACGCGCTCGAGGCGGTCCATGAAGGAGACATCCCCCGTGTTCATGGCGGCATTCTCGAGGGAGAACATGAACTCGACGATGGCGCAGAGCTCGATGCCGTGCACGGGGTCCGTGCCGTGCAGGAGCTCGTCGCCCGAGAACATGCCCACGGCCTGGCCATGATCCCGCATCAAGGCGTGCAGGCCGGCATGCATGGCGGCCAGGTAGCGCTCATCCCCGCTCGTGACCCACTGCTGGATGGGCTGCTTCATGGCCATGGCCACGTTGACCACATGGGTACGCCAGTAATCGGTGGCCTCGGCTCCCGTCTCGAAATTGCCCACCCAGTCGTAGGTCTGGGCGTTGAGCGTATCGGCCAGCGAGAGCAGGAAATCGTCTCCCGTGCGGTTGTAGAGCCAGATCACGCTCATGTGGTTGTCCCCGCCGCGCGCGCCCGCCCAGCCGGTCCAGTTATCCAGCGGCGTTTCCGGCAGGTGCCGCAGCTGGTAGCGGAAGTAGCGCGTCATGAACTCCAGCACCCGCTCATCCCCGGTGGCTTCGTGGTACTGCTGGAGCACCTTGAGGACCACCATGCGCGGCCACCAGTCGGCCGCATTGCGGCGCTGCTGCCCGGGCCGGTTCTCGGTGCCATCGGCTTCCGGCCGCGGTCCGAAGTACCCGGTCGAATCCTGACTGGCCAGCGTCCATTCGATGTAGGGCCGGGCCTTTTCGATCAGGCGCTCGTCTCCGAGGAGATAGGCCAGCGGGACCAGGCCGTCGAGCCAGTAGGGACCCCGCTCCCAGACATCCCCATCACCTCCCAGCCAGCCATTCGAGGCGCCCACAGTGGGGTACCACTCGTCCAGATGGCCCGTCATCCCGTCCGCCATGCGCTCCAACTGCTCGCGCATCCAGCCCTCGGGACGGATGGCCCCGATGGGTAGGGTCGCATAGGGGTTCGCCACCAGAGGAGCCTTGTTGAAGGCATACCCTGTGGTCGAAACCGGAATCGAAGGCCCCGGATCGGATGCGCATCCGAGCGCCAGCAGGGCTGCGAGAAGAAGGAGTCTCACGGGGTGCCGTCGCTCTTGGGTGTGTAGAGGTCGTATTCGCCATCCAGGACCGAGCTCCAGCGGAACGGCTGCGTCCGAGGCGAAGGTGCCTGCTCGGTCGGAATGTGCGCGGCGAGCTGCGCCTTCAGGTCGGCATGCTCGGGCCGCATGGCCAGATTCTCCCATTCGTGCGGGTCCGCGGCCAGGTCATAGAGCTCCTCACCGCCGTTCTCGTAGCGGATATAGTGCCAGTCTCCCTGCATGACCGAGTAGTGGTGTTCGCCGTACACGGAAACCACCGGATGATCCCAGGGTCTCGACGGATCGGCCAGCAGGGGCACGATGCTGCGACCCGAAAGGCCCGGCTTGGGCGGCAGTCCCGTCAGCTCGCTGAGCATCGGGAAGACGTCCAACAGCGACACGTTTTGATCTATTCGGCTGCCGGGAATCGATCCCTGCGGCAGGCCCGGCATGCCTTCGGGCACGCGCACCATCAACACCGTGTTCAGCACGTCCTCCCAGAGCGCAAACTTGCGCCAGTGCTCCTTCTCGCCCAGCTGCCAGCCGTGATCCGAGAAGATGACGACAATCGTGTTGTCGGCGTACGGGCTGGCGTCCAGATCGGCCAGCAGCTTGCCGACCAGTTCGTCCGCGTAGTTGATGGACGCCAGATACCCCTGCACCGCGTGTTTCCAGAGGCCGGCCTCCGTGACCCGTTCGTGGTAACGGTTGCGGGCCACGCGTTGTCCTTCCTCGGGCACGTCGTCCAGGTCATTTTCCAGGAGCGCCGGCAGCTGGATGTCCTCCAGCGGGAATTTGTCGAAATACTCCTGCGGCACGTACCAGGGCAGGTGGGGGCGGTAGATGCCGGCGGCCAGGAAGAACGGCTTGTCATGCTCCTTCTGGAACTGCTCCGAGATCCAGGACACCGCCTGGTAGTCTCCGCTCTGTTCGGTGGCAACCGGCAGCGGCGCAAAATCGAACGCGAGATACATGCCCGGGAAGGGCGGCATGGTGACGGAGGTGGCGGTCGGCTCCTGTTCCCGTATCTCGTTGTCGATCAACTCGTAGCGGATTTCGCCCGTTGCCGAATCCCGCACGGGAAACCAGTAATCCGGCATCTGCCGGAGCGAATCGGGGAAATTCGCATCCCAGCCCCGGGGATCGGGCATGGTGGCATGATAGATCTTGCCCGCGCTGGCCACCCAGTACCCGGCCTCCCGGAAATACTCGGACATCATCTGCTCGTCGCCCACGACATGACGCCATGTCTGGTTGTTCTGATACAGACCCGTCACCCAAGGTGCCTTGCCCGAGAACATGGCCGTGCGGGACGGATTGCAGGAGGGGGACGGGGTGTAGGCGCGCTGGAACGTGACGCCGGCTTCCGCAAACGAGTCCAGATGCGGCGTCTGTGCCTGCGGATGTCCGCCCATCGGGCCGATCCAGTCGTTCATGTCATCGAGCGAGATGACCAGGATGTTGGGCGGTGCGGGCGATTCGGAGGGCGTGCAGGAGGCCAACAGACTGCACGCGGCAATAAGGACCAGGGAGCGGCGCATGGCGGGTGTGGGGCGGGTGGCAGGGTCGCCCAATATATCCGGGATTCCGGATTCCAGCCACCTTGCGGGCCAAAGGGGTACGGGCGAACCGTTCACCCGGACCCTGCGAGTGTGCGGTTCGCCCGGACATCAGTAGGCATACCGACCCGCCAGGTTGACGCGGACCGGGGAGTCTGACGCGTCCGCCAGCAGCTGCAGCAGCAGCATCTCGAAGATCTTGTATTCGATGGTGAGTTCGCGCTCCTGGTTGAGGATCACGTCGGATCCCGAACCGAAGGTGAACGGCTGGGTGACGCCGATGAAGAGCCGCGGCGTGATGTATTTGCCGGCCGTCAGGCGCGTACCTTTAAGGCCGTCCTGCTGGATGTCCACCACGTCCAGGCCCAGACTTGAACTGGCCACCCCCTCTACCAGGCCGGCCAGCTGCGCTGCCGCAACACCCACGATGACCTGTTTGTTCAGGTTGTTGCCGCTGAAGGAAAGGCTTTCCGAGGCGGGCCGACCGGTGGCGATGTAGGAGACGATGTCGGTGTTCTCCATGGTCGGATCCGAGCTCAGGTTGAACTCCAGATCGTCGAGTCGGCCGCTCAGGGTCAAGGTGATGACCACTTCGGGCTGGCCCGGGTTGAGGCGCGAGGGGACCTCGTACTCAGCCCGGAATTGCAGCATCATGTCTTCGATGGGCCCATTGAAGGAAGCCACCCCCTCGGCAATTCGGAAGTCCCGGCCGAATTGTTTGATGGTGCTGCGATCGGGAATCACCTCGATGCTCCGGTACAGGTTCACGTCCTCCTGGCCGCGGGTCTTCTGCACGTCCATGCGGCCCATGAGCTCGATGGCCATCTCGGGATTGACCCGCTGACGGATCCAGGTATCGCGCTCCATCACGAGGGCCAGGTCCATGGACAGACCTTTCCACATGGCATCAACCAGCGTGTCGGCCAGGACCGGACGGTAGCCGAAGTTCTCGGCCAGCATCACCTGGTCGTCGAAGGAGATGTCCACCTGCTGGAGGTCCCCGCCGGCCGTATCGGTGAGCCAGAAAGACGTGTTGAATGTGGTCAGGCGACCCGTGAGCTCGGGCCGGGTGGTTCGCCCGCCCAGATGCACATTTCCGGAGAGGTTGGCGTGCAGCTCCTCGTTGCGCACGGCGCGGAACTCCTTGAGCTGGGCATCGAGATCGAACGAGGAGTTGGTCAGCGAGGCAAAATCGATGGAGCCGGTCACATCCATGATGCCCTCGCCCGAGCGGATGCGCGCCTCCTGGACCTGCACCGTGACTCCTTCGAGCGTGGAACGGAAGCGGCTCATCCGGTAGGTCACGCCCATCTCAGGCAGGCGGAATGCCGCATCATCGACATCCAGATAGCCCGAGAGCGACGGGTCCTCGATGGTCCCGGCCACCTGGATGTTGGCCGTGGCCCGCCCCGCGATGTCGGTCAGGACCGTGGGGTCGAAGAAGGACTCCACCCACGCAATGGACCCGCCGTCGGTCACGATGTCCAGGTTCAGGTCGGCCGTCCGGTCGGCGCGCTCCTCGAGCTTGTCGCTCAAGCTGGGAAAAACGGGAAGGAAGCCCGCCACCGAGATCGGCGCGCTTTCCGGGACCTCGACAATGGCATCGATACGCAACCCTTCCGGGGTGGATTTGATGTCGGCCGTGATATGGGCATCCTCGACGCCGTCATCGGTCAGCAGGACATCCCAATCACTGTCGATCAGGGGATATTCCATGTTGCCCGTCAAGGCCATGTTGCCACTGAGTCGGCCTTCGAGTTCAGGAAAGCCCGTCAACTCCCCGATCGGATCGAGCAGGAAGCGGTCTGCGCCAAGGCGCAGATTGAAGCCGGTGGAGTCCTGGTAGCCCCCGCTGATGCCCACCATCTGGTCTTCGGATCGAAGGGTCAAACGGTCTACCTGCCATCCCCTTTCGAAGGCCACGCCGGCAGGACGATCCAGGGTGAAGGCCTGACCGCCGAGCACGGTATCGAGCTTGCGAAGGCTTGCCCAGGGGCGCCGTGCAAATGGATTGATGAGGCCTGCAACATCCACCTGGTTGCCCGAATCGATGAACACCCCGCCTTCGAACTCGAAGACATCGGCCCGCTGATCCACCTGCAGGGTGGTCGTACGGATGCCGAGCGTGGGCAGCGAAATGTATCCGAGATCCATGCGCGCCGTGGAGGCCACCGGGAGCCACTCCTCGTCCAGCATGGCCCATCCGGAGGCCTCGATCGAGGAGAGGTGTTGGTCGTTGATTTCGAGTTCAGTGAGGGAGACCAGGAATTCCGCCTCGATTTCTCCGGGCGAACCGTAGATCTGAAGATCCACGGTGCCCTCACCCGAGGTGAGGCGATCCAGCTGCAGGAGCCCCCGGACGACCGACAGGTCCCCGATGTACCACGTGGCCCGAAGGTCCGAATACGTGGCATTCTTGGACGGTGCCAGGTTCACAGGACCGTTGACATGCAGGCTGCCTTTGTTGAACCGCGAAGACAGATCGCGTATGTCGAGCACTGCCCCGTCCCAGGCCAGGTGCGTCGAGAGGTTTTCCAGAAGCAGCTCATCGAGATGGCTTGGCGACCCGTCGATATTGATCTGCCAGTCGGCCTCCGTCGGATCGAAGGAGGACCCCCGCACATTCCACGTCAGGTTCAATTCCGACGTCAGATCGGAGCGACCCACGAGGGGCATGATATCCATCTTCTCGACATCACCACTCGCCGTGAACGAAGGCGTGGCGGCAAAGGGAAAGGCCTGTCCGACAAAGCCGAATCGGCCGTCAGCCAGGGTCATGGACCCTTCCACGTCCAGGACCGAATCGGCCAGGACGCCCGAGAAGAGGGCCCTGGAAAGAAATGCATCGCGCACCCGGGATGGGCCTGCCTCCACCCGGATATCTGCCGTCCTCGGCATGTTGCCGACCCACTCGAGAGCGGCGCGAACCTGCGCCGAAATGCGGGTACCCGGTTCGGCTTCGCCCATGAAGGCCAGCGGATCGACCCCATCCCAGGTCATGTCCGCCTCGGCCAGGATGCGGTCTGCCTGCCAGTCCTCCGCCCTCAGGTCCAGTTGCCATGCGCCCCGTGCCGGCAGGCGCGTGGATTCCGGCGTCGATCCGGATGTGGATGCCGGTGCGGCTTCCTGGGCGGCTTCCTGCCCAACGAACCGACCTGCGAGCCTGCCCTCGATTCTCCGGGAATCGGCCTCGACCGTGAGGCGAAGGTCTTCGACATCCTGAACGCCCCATCGGGAAGGCGCGCCGCGCAGGTCCAGATCCAGACGGCGGACGCCTTCAGGACCCAGGACGGCGGAAACGGAGCCGGATCCGTTGAGATGGGCTTGCAGGATATCCGTGGAGCTCAGGTCGCTGATGTCCAGGTTGGTCCAGGAGAGGGTGCGCGAATGCACGAGGGTCACGGCTCCGTCCGAGCGCGCCCGAAGATCGAGCTCCACCCGGGAGGAATCCGTCGGAAGCGCCGCCACGCGCACGGTGGCCACGCCCGGCGTCCAGGACAGATTGCCCGCAAGCAGGGCCAGGTGGATGTCATTCCAGCGGGTGGAATCGAGCTGAAGCGTCAGGGCGCCTGCGCCTTCGGGCCATGTGTCGAGGGCCATGCGGCCCTCGAGCAGGGCCGAGATCGAGGACCGGGTGGTACCGGTGCTGTCAATGGCCAACAGGGACGCTGCATCCAACTGCCGCGTGGTGAGGCGCAACTCCTCCATCCATCCCCGCACGACGTCCAGGCGACCCGATGCCTCCACGCTGCCGCCATCGGCCGTGGCGCCCAACGTCCAGCGCAACTGAGCATCCTGGATCGCGGCGTTGACCGAGGCGGTGAGGCTGTCGATTTGAGCGAAGGGCGACGGCAGGAGCGTGAGCGTACCCTCTGCCTGCATCGTGGCCGGCTCGATGCCGCTCAGCCGACCCTCCGATTGCAGAGTAAGTTGACTGGCCAGCGCCGGGTCACCAGTCCAGCGTGCGGCGTCGAGTCCGGCCACGTCCAACCTCCACTCGCCCGATGGCTGCTGGTCGAGGAAACGGCCAGACGCGTCGGCCCGCACCTCGGCGCCCTGGAGGGCGGAGGTGAGCAGCAGGTGGGCGCGCCCGCCCTGCCAATCCGATTCCAGGCGCGTGCGACCCACGGCCACGTCGGCCACATCGAAGGGCTCGATGGCCAGGCGGGCGCGCCCGTCCAGCGAATCGATCTGCATGCCGGCCAGACGGATGGACGCGGTGCCCGACACCGGCGAGGTGCCGCTGTCCAGGACCAGCACCCTGTCAGGGTCCACATCCCGCATCTCCAGGTCCAGTTGCATCAGCGTGCCGTCCGATCGCTCCTCCCAGCGCGCTGCCGCGGTTACGCGGCCGCCATGCCGCGCGGCAAGATCGGCCGCGAGCAGGGTGGCACCGGGCAGCTGCTCCAGCCGGAACGTACCGGTGATCTGGCCCTGGGGCTGAAGCAGCGGCACGAACGCAGCTCCATCGGCAAACGTGAACGGCTGCGCCGAAAGGGACAGCACATGGGATTCGGTCACGGTCGGGACCAGGAGCGAGTCCGGCAACCCGAATTGCAGGCGGGGCAGGGCGGCCACATCGAGCCTGCCCGATCCCGTCAGATGACTGCGCGCCGACCGCAGGGACAGGGTGTCCAGGTGGATCCGGTTGCCGTCCAGGGCCAGACCGAGCAGCAGTTGCGCGGCGTCGGGTTCGCCCGGGGGCAGGAAACGGGCAGCCAGGGAGAGGTGGCCCAGCCGCATCGGTCCCTCGAGGGGCATGTCGAGACCGGAAAGGCCGGCTTCCAGGGAGGGAACCTCCAGCGTCGAGTCCGCCCGGCCGAGGACGGCCAACAGACGGGTATCCTCGACGGAGAGCGAGTCCAGCCGCACGCTCCACGTGGAGGGCGCGTCCGAGGGAGTCGTCAACGAGGCCCAGTCCCAGGTCCCGCTCGTATCCTGGCGCGCGCGCGCCCTGAGGCCTTCGATGTGCACCCGGGTCAGGTGGACTTCCGAGCGCAGGAGCGGCCAGAGCCGATAGCCGATGCGCGCGCGCGCCACCGCGAGGAGCGTGTCGCCCGCAGCGCTGCGAAGGAGCAACCCCTCGACGCGCGGCGAGGCAAGCAGGTTGCCGTCGAGACGATCGATCCCGATGGTGGCACCGTTGAGGGCTCCCGACAGTTGGCCTTCCAGGACCTGTCGCACTTGGTCCCGGCCCAGTTGCGTGTTGGTGGCCCCGAAGAGGACACCGATGGCCAGCAGCAGGGTCATCCACAGGGTCGGCCACCCCCACCGTCGACGACGAGGGGAGGCCTCCGGGGCGCTATGCAGCCTTGGTTCTGTCATCAGAAGACCTGCCCGATACCGAGATGCAGACTCCAACGGCGTCGCCATGACGTGGGCGCGTCCAGTCCATGCGCTTCGAAGGAACCAGCACGGCGGACATCGGCGTCATCCGGATTGATCTTCCAGGCCAGGTCCAGGCTCACCATCCCGACCGGAGTAGCATAGCGAATGCCGCCCCCCGTGCCGAATCGGAAGGGGCCGTCGAAAAGGCCTCCTTCGGAGAGCTGCCCTGCACCGATGAACAGGGCGGTGCCCCAGGAATCGCCCATGCCGGGAAACGGCAATCGGAGCTCCAGGTCCACGGCCAGCTTGGCCAATCCCCCGACGGCTTCATACACGAACGTGGTATCCGACCCGACAACCGAGGGACGCACGACCTTGGGGCCGGCCAGGCCGCTGCTCCATCCACGCAGATCCGATGATCCCCCCAGGTAGAAGCGCTCCGAATCGAACCGGTTCTCCACAAGGGGATCATCCTGGTCCCCGCTGTCCCCGCGGGGCCACAATCGCGAAGCCTGCGAGCGGAGCGAAAGGCCGCTGCGCGAGGAGAATCGGCGCGAGACCTTGACGGCCACGGCCGACTTCAAATAGTCGATATCCGATCCGAATCCGGGAGACGCGAACTCCAGGCCGGGAAGCACGAGGATCGAATGTCGATAGCGGAGGAAGGAGCCGGTTCGCCCGAAAATCCCGAACAGGGCCAGGCTGCCCCTGTTGAAGGCATCCCGATCCCGGGTGAACCCGCCAGCCGCCGAGTACTGCAGGGCCCTGCTCCAGGTATACTGCAGGGTCAGGGTCCGACGCGGCAGGAATTCGTAGGTAAGGGCGGCATCGAAGCCCCCTTCGCGCTCATTGATGCCAAGGAAGCGGTCCGACTCGGGCAGCTCAGGATCCCGGCGGTACTGGGCAAAGACCTGCCAGCTGATGGACATCCGCGGCAGGATGAACCTCGGATGCCGCAGGTTGACCGAGGTGCGATAGAGGCGAGGGGGCACGCGATCGGGGGAGACGGCCAACAGACCGGTCTGAGCCACAGCGCCGACGGTGAAGACCCGGGTGTCGCCGAAAAGGTTGCGGTGGGTCCAGTCTCCCTGCACGGACCACCCTTCGCGGCGACCGTAACCGGTGGTGTAGGTCACGAGCCGGGGCCGGCCTTCGCGCACCTGCATCCGGACAGTGACGGTGGAGTCGACAGGCTGTTCAGGGACATCGACGAGGACCGTACGGAAGAGGTTCTTCGAGAACAGGGCCCGCTGCGCACCGGTCAATCGACGCTGGGAAAACCGTTCCCCGGGATCCATGTCGAGCTCCCGCGCGATGAGCCGACGCGCCACGCGCTCGTTGCCCTGGACAATGATACTGTCCAGATAGGCAATCGGGCCCTGCTCTACCCAATAGGTCACGTCGGCCCGGTGCGCGGCAGGATCCACGTGCACCGAGTCCCGCACAAATGCAAAGGGTCGGCCCCGGTTCTTCATCCAGGTCACAAGCTGCTCCTGGCTGCGGGAATGCTCTATGTCCGAAAACCGGTCCCCGACATGCAGCGTGAGCACCCCGCGCAGCGGTGCTTCAAGGCCGCTTTCGGCCGAGAAAGGCGTACCATCGGGCTGCAGGATATCGATCGTGGCCACGCGGATGGGCTCGCCCTCATGGATCAGGAGCCGCAGCCGGAAGGCGTTGCGGTCCGGGTAGAACCGCGATCCGGCGTAGCTGACTTCCACGTCCGGAAATCCATTGGCCCGGTAGAATTGACGCAGTCGGACGACATCGCGCTGCACCTCCTCGGGCACCAGCACCCGCTCGCGCTCGGAAAGCAGGGGAAGCCAACGGCGCATCTTGTCGCCGAGCGTGGGTCCCTGCGTAGCGATCTGCTCAAAGAGCCGGGCCTCGGAAAACGTGCGGGTGCTGTCGAAACGGAAAACCACTTCCCGGATCACGGTTTCGGCGTTGATCGGAAAGCGCGCTGCCTGTCCAACGGCCGATGCTGCGAGGACCAGCGACAGGGCCAGGAAGCTCATGGCGGCCGGTAGGGGCCGGAGGCGGGCAAGGGTATGGAGTGCCGGAGGCAGCATAGGCCTGCTAAGGCTCAGGTCGCCTGACGTTCCACACGCAGCATGAGAAGTGCGGCCACCAGGAACGAAACGGCCCCCGTCAACAGGACGAACACCGCCTGTTCGTCGAAGACCTGCTTGAGCAGGGCTCCATATACGGTCGAAGCCAGGATCTGGGGCAGCACGATGAAGAAGTTGAAGATGCCCATGTATACCCCGAATTTGGCCGAAGGCAAGGCATCGGTGAGGATGGCATAGGGCATGGCCAGGATACTGGCCCAGGCAATCCCGATTCCGATCATGGAAATGAGCAGCAGCATCGGATCCCGCACGATGAAGATGCTGGCCAGGCCCAGCGCGCCAGCCACAAGTCCGAGGATGTGCGTCCGGGAACGGCCCCATCTCCGGGCCAACGGTGCCAGCGCAAAGGCAAAGGCAGCCGCCACAGCGTTGTAGGCACCGAAAAGGACACCCACCCAATCGGCGCCATCATTGTAGAGCTGGCTGGTGGGGTCGGAGGCGCCATAGATGTGGCTCGTGACGGCGGGCGTCATGTAGATGAACATGGAGAAGAGACCGAACCAGGAAGAAAACTGTACCCAGGCCAGTCGGCGCATCGTGTCCGGCATGTTGAACAGGTCGGAGAAGACCTCGGTCAGGCCATCCTGCCGGCCACGGCGCAAGCGGGCAGCCACCAGGTAGAGCATCAGTCCGAACACGAGCAGACCCCCTCCGAGCAGGAGCATCTCCTTCTGCAGCGCCTCGATGGCCCACACGAGGGCCGTCAGGAGGGCACCGGCCGCCATCCAGCGGGGAGCCTGGGAGGCAAAGACAGCGGCTGGAACGGGAGGCGGCTGTGGCGCGCCGATGCCGGCCAGTTCCTCGGCAGCCGCGTAGGCCGCCAATTCCTCGGGGGGATATTCCCGGACCCGGAATACGGTCCAGCAGACAGCGCCCAGGAAGACGGCCCCGCCGACGTAGAAGGACAACATGACCGAGGGAGGAATCTCACCCGCAGGCGCCGTATTGGCCACGCCGAAACCGTTGGCCAGCATCCAGGGAAAGAGCGAGGCCACGACGCTTCCGGTTCCGATGAAGAAACTCTGCATGGCAAAGCCCTTCGTGCGCTGCTCGCTCGGCAACATGTCCCCGACGAAAGCGCGAAAGGGCTCCATCGACACATTGATCGAGGCATCCAGGATCCAGAGCAGCCCAGCGGCCATCCACAGGGCCGAGGCGTTGGGCATGAAGACCAAAGAGATCGACGCCAGGATGGCACCCCAGAGGAAATAGGGCCGACGCCGACCCAGGCGGCCCCATGTGCGATCGGAGAAATGCCCGATGATGGGCTGCACCAGGAGGCCGGTAACCGGCGCGGCAATCCAGAGGATGGCAATGCTGTCCACTTCGGCACCCAGGGTCTGGAAGATCCGGCTCAGGTTGGCCAGCTGCAGCCCCCATCCGAATTGGATACCCAGGAAGCCGAAACTGATGTTCCAGATCTGCCAGAAGGAAAGGCGGGGTTTGTTTGTCATGGATGCATTGGGTCAGGGCCGAAGCGTGCGCAACTGTCACGGGGATGTCCGAATATCGGTTGAGCCCGACAAACCTGCGCCATCTGCGATCAACTGCTCGATGAACCCCATGCTGGATGCCCTTTCACGTCCCCATCCGCTCCCCAGGGAGGCGGTGGACCATTACCGCGAGTACGCCTGGATCAAACTGCGTGATGTGCTTGAGCCCGAGGTGATCGATCACTTTGACCGCATCGTCACCGACGCCGTGGTGCGCCTGAACACCCAACACCTGCCCATGGAGGAGCGGGACACCTACGGCCGGGCCTTTTTGCAGGTGACCAATCTCTGGGTGCGCGAGGAGGCGGTTCGCCCACTGGTCTTCAGCCCTCGATTGGCCGGCATCGCGGCACAGCTCATGCAGGTGCGCGGCGTGCGGCTCTACCACGACCAGGCACTCTACAAGGAGGCCGGTGGAGGCTACACACCCTGGCATGCCGACCAGTACTACTGGCCCCTGGCTTCAGAGAAAAGCATCACCGCCTGGATACCCCTGCAGGAAACCCCGCTCGAGATGGGTGCCCTGGAGTATTCGGCCGGCAGCCACCGCCTGAGCGTGGGCCGGGACCGGGCCATCAGCGACGAAAGCGAACACCTCATCGACAAGGCGCTCCGTGGATCGGACTGCCCACATATTGTGGAGCCGTTCTCCCTTGGGGAAGTCGGATTCCATGCGGGATGGCTGTTCCACCGGGCAGCACCCAACACCACGGATCGGCCCCGGCGCGTGATGTGCATCATCTATATGGATCAGGACATGCGGCTCAAAGAGCCGGAAAACGATCATCAACGCCTCGACAGGGACGTCTGGTGCCCGGGCGTGGAAGTGGGACAGATCATCGATTCAACGCTCAATCCCGTTATTCCCGTCGCGGGCTGAGCTTGGCAAAACAGGGGTGCGATTTTTTTAGCAGGGTCACGCAACTTCCCCATTCGGGTCCCTTATACGGGGCAATAAATGTGCTAATTTTTTAGCACGACCAGCTCCTACGGCTCACCAGACCCGCGACTGCCATGAAACCCGTCTACCTGCTTCTGACCCTCCTCCTGTGCTGCACGTCCACGGCATGGGCCCAGGACCGCCTCCGTGCCCGCGACCTTGAAGGCACTACATGGAAGATGGTCTTCGACCTGGACAACAAACGGCCCCGCGCCGAAGCCGACAACGCCTTCGAGCGCATCGTGCTCAGCGCTGTCGATGGGCTCCTGGACGAAATCGATGTCTACTTCACGTTCGACAAGCGGGGACGGATGACCATCCTGGCCGGTGCGTTCGGAGAAGAAGACGAAGAGGAAGAACGCAGCGACTGGTCAATCAACGATGACGGGCAGCTTGTACTGGGGGATACCGATGCGATCTCCTACGAGGACACGGTGTGGCTGCGCTACGGAGACCGACTTGTGCCATTCGAGCGCAAGCGAAACGGACGTCTCGAACGTGGGGACGCCATCTATCTCAAGCGTATCGACTGAACGCGAGGTCAGGACCCGACAGCCTTGCTGCGGAAACGCTTGCCGGAAGGCCGCTGTCCAGCCGGGGTCGCATCCCGATCCGGGCGATCCGAGGACTGGGACCGGGGGAGGTGAACCGTGAAGGTGGATCCCTGTCCGATGGTACTTGCCACTTCGATGCAACCGCCCAGCTTCTCGACTATGCGGGACGTAATGGCCAGTCCAAGACCGGAGCCTTCGGCCAGGCGATCCGCATCCATGTATTCCTGGCGGAACTCGTCGAATAGGTGAGGCAAAAAGGACTCGGAAATTCCGATTCCGGTATCTGAAACCACCAGCTCCACCTCATCCTCGGATTGGTGCACCTCGATCCGGACGGCTCCGCTTTCGGTAAACTTGATGGCATTGCCCACCAGGTTGTTGACGATGGCTTCGAGCGCATTGCGGTCCAGGCGGGCGGTGACGCCCACGCCGAGTTCGCGCTCCAGACCTATATCCTTGCGCTCAGCAAGAGGCTCGAGAAGCTTCACCGTTTCCGCCACAACCGAGCTGACGTCGATCTGCTGCAGATGGAATGCTTCCTTGTCTGCCTGCAGTCGGGAGAGGTCGAGCACGGAGTTGATGGTGGACATCAGACGTTTGGCGGCGTCCTGGATCAGTCGGGCAAATTCCTTGCGCTCGTCCTCGAGTTCTTCGTCGAGCACCTGCGCAAATCCGATGATGCCCGAAAGCGGCGTGCGGATCTCGTGCGTCATGTTGGTCAGGAAGGCCGTCTTGAGGCGGGCCATCTCTTCGGCACGGTCGCGCTCGGCAATCAGCTCGTCCTGATATTGTTGGCGCTCCCGGTGGTGGGCGTGCTGGCGGAAGGCGATGGACAGCAGGTCGGCCACGTCCCGGACAACTTTCAGGGCTTCCTCGTCGAAGAGGTCCGGTTCGGCGTAAGCCACGTTGAGCGCGCCCGCGAGTTGATCGCCGGCGGTCAGCGTGACCCGGCAATAGCACACAAGGCCCAATACCAATGCCTGTTCTTCCAGCGGCGCCAACTCGGGCATGCGAGCCAAGTTGCGGGCCACGAAGAGTCCCTTCTTGAACGGCCGGAATTTCTCCATCGGGATGGGCGTGCCGACTTCGGCGTAGGATACCTCCATACCGCGCGCCGACATGAAGGAGACCGTGCCCAGATCCTCGTCCAGCTGGACGACAGAAACGCGGTTCGCCCCCAACAGGCCCTCCAGTTCGGATACAGCGTGATCGACGATGGATGAGAGGCTTTCTTCGTCCACGATCTTGCGTTCGATGGAGTTCAGTGCCCGCAGCCGGCGTGTGGTCCGGCGCAGCTTTTCCTGGGTCTGGGTCTTTTCCTCGACTTCTTTTTCCAGGTTGGCTTTCTGGCGCTCCAGGTCCTTGAACGCCGCCTGCATCGTGGACTCGAGAAGGGAACGGTAGCGTTGTTCGCTCTGCTTGAGCGACGCTTCTTTCTCACGGTGCTTGGTTATTTCAGACTCCAACGTGCCTTTTTCCAGGGCCAGCTCCCGTCGTGCCTGACGCAGACGGGACATGCTGACCTCCACGAAATGGAATCGCTTCATCGAGCCGATGAGGAATAAGGCAATCACGAACAGGACAGAGCCGATCGTGAGGAAGTACTGCCGATCCCGCCGCAAGCCACTTTCCACCGCCTGACGCTCGAAACCGAGATAGAGCTTTCCGCCCGTGCCGAGTGACGGCCACGTCACGGGATGGGCAGTGCGGAAGTTGACCACCGAATGATCCGGGGCCGGGGCATCCTCAGGGAAATTGTACCCTGCCATGCGGGCTCCGAGGATGTTGATGGAAGCCCGAATGGCGCCCGAAGAATCGGTCAGGACCAAGTAGTTCAGGTCGTCAACAAGACGGGCGGATCGGATCAGCAGATTCAAATGGGCCGAATCGGCCTCTGGAGCGGACATGGTCCGCTCGAACATTGACGAAAGCTCGGCGCCACGTTGACGCGCTTCAGTCTCTGAAACGCTGCTGAGATGATCGTGGGACGAGAAAATGAGGACAAGCGCCAAGCTGACAAGCACCACGCATACAGTGCCAAGAAGGACCGTATACCCGTTGAAAAAGGGTATGGAGCCGGAGCGTTTCACGTGGAGCCTGTGGGCGTGGGGTGGAGGGCTTGATGAAGGGAGGGACCGGATTCTGTATCGGCATCGCTGCGACAATCATAAGGGCCGCCACCAGTCGCATCGTATATTGACGCCGAACGAGGAGGAAAGCACGGTGGGCTCCAAACGATGGATCATGAAAGAGGGGGGGGACGAAGCGCGGGTAGAGGCCCTGCGTACGGCGCTCAACGACCTGCCCTTGCCGCTGGCCCGTACCCTGGTGCTGCGGGGCGTGGACACCTTTGAGGCTGCGCGATCCTATTTCCGGGACGACCTGACGAGTCTGCACGACCCACTGACCTACAAGGGCATGCAGCAAGCCGTCGAGCGGATAACCGGCGCGATGCGCAACGGAGAAGCCATCGTCGTCTACGGCGACTATGATGTGGACGGAACAACGGCGACGGCCCTGTTGACGCACTACCTGCTGAGCCAGGGCGCCAACGCCTCCTTCTTTGTCCCGGACCGCTTCCGGCATGGCTACGGGTTGAGCCGACAAGGACTGGACGCCGTCCGGGAAATGGGGGCCAAGCTCATCATTGCCCTGGATTGCGGCGTAACCGCGGTCGAAGAAACCACCTATGCGCGGGAGTGCGGGATGGATCTGGTGATCTGTGACCATCACACACCCCAGGACGTCCTGCCCGATGCCGTTGCCGTACTTGACGCGAAGCGGGAAGACGATACCTATCCGTTCAAGGAGCTCTGCGGCTGCGGAGTAACCTTCAAACTGGTTCAGGCCCTCCACGCCGCGCTCGGGAAGGACCCGTCGGACCTTCTGCATTACCTCGATCTTGTGGCCGTGGCCACGACCGCCGACATGGTGCCCCTGACCGGGGAAAACCGGGTCCTCGTGCGCGAAGGACTGCATCGGTTGCGGTACCGGCCCCGGATAGGTCTGCGTATGCTGGCCGATCAGGCGGGAGCCAAGCTGAGCGAGGCCACGACCCGCTCGATCGGATTCTACCTCGGGCCGCGCATCAATGCCGCGGGTCGCCTCGGCGATGCCGCGCGCGCCGTGAACCTGCTCCTGGCCGATGACCAGATCGAGGCCACGGCGCGCGCGCGTCAGCTCGAACGACTCAATGAAGAGCGACGGGCCCTGGACCGGGAAACCCAGCAGGAGGCGTTTGCCATGGCCGACCGGTTCCTGGCCGGGAGGGAGCGCCATGCCCTCGTTCTGCACCACCCGGACTGGCATCTGGGCGTGATCGGTATAGTGGCCTCCCGCCTCGTCGAGCGGCACTACCGACCGGCCGTCATGCTGACCACGGCAGGCTCGGTCGTCAAGGGAAGCGCCCGATCCACAGCGGGCATAAATGTCTATGCGGCCCTGACCGAGTGTCAGGACCTGCTGCTCGAATACGGTGGTCACGATTACGCCGCAGGACTGACGCTCGAGCCGTCCAACCTGGCCTCCTTCATCGAGCGCTTCGATCAGGCCGTTGCCCGCTCTGTCAATGAGGAGTCGCTCGAACCCTTTGTCGAGATCGACGCGGAATTACGGCTTTCCCAGCTTGATGAGCGCTTCTGGGCGGTCCTCAAACAGTTCGAACCGTTCGGACAGGACAACCCGGCCCCGGTTTTCCTCTCGAAAGACCTGGAGATCGTCGGGCCCGTGGCCGGGGTGGGGCGCCAGCGGGACCACGTCAAGTTTTCGGTCCGGGAACGCGGCGCCTCCCATCCGGCGCGCAACGTGATCGGATTCGGGTTGGGCAAACACCTGCCTGAATTGGCCGCGGTACAGGCCGATGGCCGCACCATCGAGCTCCTGTTCAGCGTGGAGGAGAACACGTGGAACGGGCGAACCTCGTTGCAACTGAACGCGCTCGACCTTCGGCCTTCCTCCCCGGCCTGAAAGGGGTCCCATCAGCGCCTTGGCACCATGGCCAAGTGACTCCGCAGCCCCGACCTTCCACCCTCCCGGGGTTCGAAAAAGGGAAACCCTGATTCCCTTTCCCGCTGCTGTAACGTTTTTTGGAAACGCTGCTCCCAATGCCGGGAACACTTGTTATGACAAGTCAATACAAGGCAACTCACCACCCAGACTGCACCCATGATTGATTTCCTCTCCCAACCCTGGCCATGGTATGTGGCCGGCCCGCTGATCGGCATCGTCGTTCCGGCGCTCTTCCTGATCGGTGGCAAACAATTCGGTCTGTCCGAGAACCTGCGCCACGTGTGCGCCATGCTTCCCGGAAAAACCGACTTCTTCAACTACGACTGGAAAGGGGGCGCCTGGAATCTGACGCTCCTCGCTGGCATCGTGATCGGCGGATGGATCGGCGCCACGTTCCTGGCCAACCCGGACCCGGTGGCGTTATCCGAAGCCACGAAAGGGGACCTTGCCCTGCTGGGCGTCACACGCTTTGACGGCCTCGTTCCGAGCGACCTCTTTTCCTGGGAAAGCCTGGCCTCCCTGCGCGGAATCATCCTGGTCATTGTTGGCGGCTTCCTGGTCGGCTTCGGATCGCGCTATGCCGGAGGATGCACATCCGGCCACGCCATCTCGGGCCTGGCCGATCTGCAGTTGCCTTCATTGATTGCCGTGATCGGCTTCTTTGCCGGCGGCCTGATTGCCACGTTCTTCCTGCTCCCCATCATCCTGTAGGCGACCGTCATGACCGAAAACAAGAATACTGTCGGCCGACTGCTCCCCTACCTGCTGGTCGGGATCTACTTCGGCATCATCTTCACCAAGAGCGAAGTCATTTCCTGGTTCCGCATCCAGGAGATGTTCCGGTTCCAGGCCTTCCACATGTACGGGATCATCGGATCTGCGGTCGTCGTGGCCGCCCTGTCCGTCCAGATCATCAAGCGCTATAAGATCCGCTCCCTGGACGGCTCGGAAATCCATATTCCGCCAAAAGAGCTCGGAAAGGGCACCCGCTACTGGGCGGGTGGCACCATCTTCGGCCTGGGATGGGCCCTCACGGGCGCCTGCCCCGGCCCCATGTTTGCCCTCGTTGGTTACGGCGTGCCCGTCATGCTGGTGGCCATCGCTGCGGCAGTGGCCGGTACCTACACCTACGGCGTCCTGCGCCCCCGATTGCCCCACTGACCGGGCTTCGGCTGCCTGGTAAGGCCCTCGACTTTCCAAACACAACAACCACCTCAATCCACATCAACTGCCATGCTGTTCAGACAGATCTGGGATCCCAAACTGGCCCAGTATGCCTACCTCATCGGTTGCCAGAAAACGGGCGAAGCCATCATCATCGATCCCGAACGGGACATCGACCAGTACCTGAAGCTGGCCGAGAAGGAAGGCCTCGAAATCACGGCTGCCGCCGACACCCACATCCATGCCGACTACCTCTCGGGCATGCGTGAATTCGCCGAGCGCGGCGTCCACGTCTATGCCTCCGATGAAGGGGATGCCGACTGGAAATACGAGTGGCTCATCGGCTCGGACTACACCTACACCCTGCTCAAGCACGGGTCGGAATTCATGGTCGGCAATATCAAGCTGACCACGGTCCACAGCCCTGGTCACACACCCGAGCACGTGTCCTTCCTGGTCACGGACCTCGGCGGTGGCGCTGACCGCCCCATCGGTATCCTGACCGGGGACTTCGTCTTTGTCGGCGACCTGGGTCGCCCCGACCTGCTCGAGTCCGCCGCCGGCGTGCAGGGCGTCATGGAGCCTTCGGCCCGCACGCTCTACCATTCGGTGCAGGAATTCCTCAAGCTCGATGACTTCCTCCAGGTCTGGCCCGCCCACGGTGCCGGAAGCGCCTGCGGTAAAGCCCTCGGCGCCGTTCCTTCCTCCACGGTGGGTTACGAGCGCGAATTCAACGGTTCCATCGGTTCGGCCAAGCGCAGCCAGGAAGAGTTCGTCTCGGCCATCCTTGAAGGTCAGCCCGAGCCCCCGATGTACTTTGCCCGCATGAAGCGGGACAACAAGATCGGCCCCAAGGTCCTGGGCACGCTTCCGCAGCCGAAGCACCTGTTTGCCGAGGATCTCAAGGTGCTGGCCGGCAACATGGGCGTGGCGGTGCTCGACACGCGGCTTGATCGTTCGGCCTTCATGGCCCGGCACCTGCCCGGTTCGTACTACGCCGGCTTCAACAAGTCCTTCAATACGGCGGCCGGGTCCATCATCGAGGAGGACATGCCCATTTACCTCATCATCGAAGAGGAGCACGTCGAGGAGGCCGTTCGGGACCTGGTCCGCGTCGGTCTGGACAACATCGTGGGCTATGCCACGCCCGAAACGCTGGAGGCCTACGCGGCCCACGGCGGTGAAATGGCCAGCATCCCGGAGATCCCGATCGACCGCCTGGCCGAGACGCTCGAGTCCATCGACGACGCCATCGTGCTCGACGTGCGCAACGCCGCCGAACACGAACCGGCCCATGTCCCGGATTCGGCAAACATCGCCTACACCCGACTCTGGGTGCGTCGCAACGAAGTGCCCTCGGGCACGAAACTGATCCACTGTGTCTCGGGAGGACGCGCCGCTGTTTCGGCGGCCCTGCTTGCCCGACTCGGACACGACGTGGTTTTCGTCAATGGTGAATGGGAGGCCTGGGCGGCCAATCCCAAGAGCACCATCGTCAGTGGTTCGCCGACTGCTGAAGCAGTAACGGCCTAACCGACAGCGGGAAACCGTCTCCGGCTTCCCGTTCAGGGTGGAAGACGGCGGCGGGCCTCTTG
>JAQCDI010000266.1 GCA_027620595.1 Bacteroidota bacterium
TACTCGCTGCAGTCGGTCAACCGTGACGACGAGGAGTATGAAGTGGAGATTCCGGACGAGACGTTCAGCCCGGACAAGCACACCGAGTCGACGATCCAGGACTTCTTCATCCAGGAGGCTCTGCGCCAGATCCCCGAGGAATTCCGGGAAGTGGTCGTGCTCCGTGACGTGCAGCAGCTGGCCTATGAGGAGATTGCCGATATCACCGGCCTTCCGATGGGAACGGTCAAGAGCCGCATCAACCGTGGCCGGACCAAGCTCCAGACGCTGCTCAAGGAGGTCTATACTCCGCAGCTCGATTAGCGTCCTCGAAACGACGTTTTGAAAGGGCGGCTGCGCGCATGCGCAGCCGCCCTTTTCTTTTGGGTCAGATGCGGTGGGCCGGTGGTTGCCTGCATGATTTGCGCCGACTTTCTCGCTGTGCGGCGAGAACCTTCACCGGATACGCGTGTTCGGAAAGTGAACTCCACCCCCCAAGGCGCCTATGCCCGAAGGATACTACCCGGACGAATCGGACCTACCGGACGAGCAGCTCGACGAATTCCTCTGCGAATACGTCGACGGCACGATGGATCCCGCCGTGCGAGCTGCCTTCGAGGAATTCCTGGAAGCCAACCCCGATCTGGCTGCGCACGCGCGTTGTCTGTGCCAGACGCGCAGCATGCTGTGCTCCTTTGGCGGACGGCATCCGCGTTCGAACATGGAAGAACAGATCCGGCAGCGGGTAGCTGGCGAACTGGATCGAAAGACGCGTGCAGAGCAGACGTTCCAGACGCGCCTCGGCCGGGCGGCCATGGCCACGTCGATGTTCAGCCTCCTGCTGATCCTGGGTATGATGGCGGGTTTGGCCGACGTGGAATCCGGTGTTCCGCGATTTGCGTCCTCCCTCTGGCCGGAGGCGCAGGACTCCATGGCGCTGCCTTCGGACAACCGGTTCGCCCCCTCCCGATCCGTGCCTCTTGAGCAGGTGGGACAGCCCGCCTGGTCGGTTTTCGGCGCCCCGTCTGTAATGCCGGCCATCGACATGCAGCCCATAGGGTTCCATCGCGCGCCCATGGACTCCTTGCACGGATCCGGCTTCCGGCTCGCTTCGGCACCGTAACCTGTTCGCCGCGCAGCACCGAAGCGGGATGGGCCGCAGCCAGGGTCCGGGAGAGGTGCATGACAGGTAGGTCGAATATTTACCTGGTGGCAGGTCGAAATACGACGCACCTGAGGTCGGGTTATAGCAAGCTGGTATTTTTGCCATGGGAGGACGATCATGGGCTGCAGCGCCCTCCTGCGCCGCTCTCGCTCACCCAGCCCTCCCGGAATCATGCGCAAGCGACTCCTCCTCCCCATAGCCCTTCTTTTTCTGGCCCCGCCGGCCGTTGCCCAATACGCCCTGCAGTTCGGTGCTGCGGTGGCCACCGATGGCGAATCCGTGTACGTTGGCGAAGGCCGGAATCTGCTCCAGAGTGGCAGCGTGTTCGTCTTCGCGCCGGACGCGAATGGGCATTGGGTGCAGACGGGAGCCATCCAGGCGTCTGATCCGGTCGAATCGGGGAACGGATTCGGTCGCAGTATCTCTCTCGCCGGAACCGTGTTGGCCGTGGGTGCGCCCTTGGTCAACACCGTCTATGTGTTCGAGCGTCAGGGAGACGCCTGGACCGAGTCTGCGCGGCTTACAGCAACAGGCGCCGTGGGTCTGGGCAGCCAGGTGACAACGGACGGAATCCACATCGTTGCCACGGCCGCCGGGGGGCAGGATGGCGGGGACGGGGTGCACACCTGGCGCCGCAGCGGGCAGGATTGGGTCCCGTCGGGAGCGCTGACTCCTTCGTTGGAAGGACGCACCGGTTTCGGCAGCGCCCTGGACCTGGGAGGGGGACGGCTGGCGGTAGGAGCTCCGGGGGCTGACGGGCAGAAAGGAGCCGTGGAAGTGTTCTCCTGGACCAATGGATCCTGGACGTCCGAGGCCGTGGCCCGCCGGTCATCCGGCTTGGAAGGTGACGCCCTGGGAGCATCCATCATCCTGGAGGAGGCCCACATGGTGGTGGGCATGCCGGGCCACGATGGTCGAAAGGGCGCCGCAGGCATCTTCTTCCGCAATCCGACCAACGGCTCCTGGGACTACCAGTACAAACTGGAGCCCTTCGATTCGAGGGGTAGTGAATCCTTCGGGACCTCCCTGGCCTTTGACGGATCGGCGGTCTGGGTGGGCGCTCCCGGTTACGGTGATTCCAACGGGGCCCTCTATCGGTTCACCATTGATGATCAAACCATGCGCATGGGCAGCACCGAGCTGGTTCAGCCGGCCGATCTGCAGTATCGCAGTGGATTCGGCGGCGCCATCGCGGTTTCGGCTGGCATGGCCATCGTGGGTTCAACCGGGCATGACAACTTCGAGGGAGCCGCTTTCCCGGCCGTGACGAGCCCCGGCGGTTGGGCATTCGGTTCGCCCGTACACTCCGACTCAGGGGTTTTTGCCTCCGTGACCGGTGGGCAGGTCCAATGCATGGAAGGGGAGGCCGGGGAGTTCGATTGTGCCGAAGTGGACATGGTGTCCTTCCTGTCCCGATCCGACGTGGGTGCCAAGCGCGGGATCCAGATGAATGACCTCTGGGGCTGGACGGACCCCGATACCGGCATCGAATATGCCATCATCGGGCGCACGGACGGCACGAGCTTCATCAGCCTGGCAGATCCCGAAAATCCCCGCTATCTCGGAGATCTGCCGCACACCGCCAGCGGGCATCGCTCGCTCTGGCGGGACATGAAGACGTACGGACACCACGTCTACATCGTGGCGGACGGAGCCGGCGCGCACCACATGCAGATCTTCGACCTGCATCGCCTGCGGGATGTGGGCGAACCGCAGACGTTCACCGAGGACGCCATCTATCGGGGTGTGTTCTCCACCCACAACCTGTTCATCAATGAGGAAACCGGATTTGCCTATGCGGTTGGCTCGGACTCGGGCGGGGAGACCTGCGGCGGAGCGCTGCACATGGCAGACCTGAAGAAGAATCCGCTGGAGCCCGAGTTTGTGGGCTGCTTCAATGAGCCGCGCACGGGCCGCAATGGATCGGGTGCTACCCACGACGTGCAATGCGTGGTCTATCGCGGTCCGGATGCCGACTACGCAGGACAGGAGATCTGCCTGAGCGCCAACGGAACGGCCCTCTCCATTGCCGACGTGACGGATAAGGCCAATCCCATGGGCATCTCGATTGCCGAGTATCCCAACACGGCCTATACCCACCAGGGATGGCTCACCGAGGACCACCAATACTTCTATCTCAACGATGAAGGGGACGAAGCGTCCGGCATCGTGGACGCCACGCGGACCATGGTCTTTGACCTGACGGACCTGGACGAGCCGGTGCTGGCCAAGGAGTACTTCGCCGACAACAGCGCCATCGACCACGACCTCTACATCCGGGGTAACCTGATGTACCAGACCAACTACCTGGCCGGTTTGCGCATCATCGATATCTCCGACCCGGTCAATCCGGTGGAGGTGGGTTCCTTCGACACCGTGCCGTACGGGCCGAACGACAATTCCCCAGTCCTTGGCGCATGGAGCAGCTATCCCTACTTCAAGAGCGGAGTCATTGTCGTGACGTCGGGCCGCGAAGGTGTCTTTTTCCTCAAGAAGCGGGAAGTGGACCTGTAGCGGGTCCTACCGGCAGCCGAGATCGGTCCGCGCGGCGGGATCGTTGGCCGGAATGCAGCCGCCCGACGGAACGGAGGGC